>JANMHD010000081.1:0-5199 GCA_031374985.1 Coleofasciculaceae cyanobacterium OTE_70_metabat_329
TTTAATTAGTTGCCCTAGGAGATCAAAATCCCCCACCATACAAGCATTATATAATTCTTGCAGCCATTTTGGGGGCATAAATGTAAAATCTTCGGTAGTTAAAACCTTTTCTATATCTAGGTTTACTGCTGGTTTCTCGGCATAGATATAGCGCGCCCCTAAATATTTGCTCAAGGCATCAAAAATGGTTTGTTCATCAAAGGGTTTAGTATACAAATCATCACAACCAGCATTCAGAACTACATTTCTATCATCTTGGCAGACATTAGCAGTGAGGGCAAGGATGATAGTATTGCCGCCTTGGGCTTTGATATATTTTGTGGCAGTATAACCATCCATAATGGGCATTCGTAAATCCATCCAGATCAAATGAGGCTGCCATGATTCCCAGAGATCGATCGCTTCTTGGCCATTTTTTGCTTCTTGTACTTGAAAACCCAAAGGACTAAGGATATTAACTAACAATAGACGATTGACTTCAATATCATCAACTACCAAAATTTTATACTGAGTTTGACCGGGGGCTAAAGCTAATATTTTTGGCGATGGCTCAATTTTAGGCTGAACTAATTCTGGACTTTTCTGGACTGAAATTTGAAACTGGAAAGTTGTACCTTTTCCTAGTTCACTGGTGACGGTCATTTCTCCACCCATAAGCTGCACAAATTGGCGACTGATAGTTAAGCCTAAACCCGTCCCTTCTTGTCCGTCTCGCCCTGCTTCTGCTTGGTTAAAGGCCTCGAATATTTTGGGCAACTCCTCGGTCGCAATTCCTACTCCAGTATCCTCAACACTAAAGCCTAAAATGAGTCTAGAAGGGTCTTGGGGTATTTCCTGAAAATTATCTAGGGGTAAGCAATTTATCCTGAGAGTAATCATTCCTTGGGGAGTGAATTTTATAGCATTGGTCAAAAGATTAATTAATACTTGTTTAAGTTTAATTTCATCGGTACAAATATAGAGAGGGACATCAGAACTCTTCTCAAAAACCAAAATTAAACCTGCTTTTTTTGCCCGTAGGTTCATCATTTCTTCTAGATCATAGAGTAAGTTATTTAAGTTAAATGCTTGAATATTTAGGGTTGTTTTGTTTGCTTCAATTTTAGATAGATCAAGAATATTATTAATTAAACTAAGGAGATAGTTGCCACTACGATAAATAATCTCTGCATTTTTATAATGCTCTTCTGGCAAATCGGGAGTACGCTGCATTACTTGGGAGAAGCCCATAACAGCATTGAGAGGTGTGCGTAATTCATGGCTCATATTTGCCAAAAACATACTCTTAGCTAGGTTGGCAGCTTCAGCCGCTTCTTTTGCTTTAATTAATTCTCTTTTTGCCAGTCGTAGCTCGGTTATATCCTGCTGGACTGCAACATACACGGTTCCGTACTCAGAATGCTCAAATCTAGAGGTATGAACTCTACACCATAAGGGAGTGCCATCTTTCCTTTTATTGTGGACTTCATACTCTGCTTCCCCGTCCCGATCGATTTGGGCTGCCATGTCTAAAACGCTGACCTCTGGGGTGATATGGGTATCAACATAATTCAATATGACCACGGGTTGACCGATGAGTTCGCCCTCTAGGTAGCCAAACATGGCATTAAACTTAGGATTAGTGTAAACGATCGTCAAATCTGAGACTTTCACTAGACAAACACCCCCCGCCATATTCCTCATAATGACGCTTTGAAGTTCTAGGGTCTTTTGAGCTTTTTTACGATCACTAATATTCCGAATCATTGTCAAAACTTCTTGATCGCTAATCTTGATCACTCTCACTTCTTCATCCTGAATTCTGCCCCTTACCTCAACTTGCTGCTCATAAGTTTGAATTTCTCCAGTTTGTAATGCTTGATTAGTATAATATAATCGCATTTTTGCTACATGTATTGGCAAAAAATCGTATAAATGCTTTCCAGTTATATCTATTTCTAAAATATTGACATCTTCATCACAATTAGTTTGGAGTTGTTTGATAAATATTCCTTCAAAATTGTGAATAAACATTAAATCAGGAATCACAGATAAAAGACCTTTAGTTTCTAAGGTTTTCTGATGTAAATCTTTAGTAATTTGACGATGGCTCTCTTGAAGGTGGAGCAACATTTGGTTAACAGAATCGGCAAGAGTTTCAATTTCTAGAATGGGATGATTCTGAGGGATTGGTTCTGCAATTTCGATGTTTATCGGGGTAGAACTCTGCCAATTTTCCTGGGCGATCGCTTGGCTCGATCGACTCAAACGATTAATAGGTTTACTAATCCAATTAGCGGTAAAAATTCCCATTCCTGTTGCTATTAACAAAGTCATGTCACACAGTAGAAATGTCCAGTAACTATTTGCTTGAATCTCTCCCATAAAATCAGATTCGGGAATTACTACAACAATTAACCAATCCAAACCTAAATCATCTTGATAGGGAAGAATTTGCACAAAATGTCGATCGCCCTTACTAAAAAAATCTATTTGACTTGAATCCTTTATTTGGTTAAAGCTGCCAAATCTTGATAACAAATAACGACTTGTATTCCTAATTAATTGATTTTCACTATCTAAGGCTTTAGTGCGTTCTAAATATTCCTTGCCATCTTTCTCTTTTTTCTGGTAGGGCAAATTACCTGTAGAATCTCCAACTAATAAACCATCACGCTCAATAATAAATACCTGTCCCCTAGAGCTGATCTTGAGAGTCGTCATAAATTCTTGGAAGAATTTCAGATCAGATGATGCAGAAAAAACTCCGAGTAATTTACCAGTTACAGAATCATAAATTGGCTGACTACTATTGAGGGATAAACCAGAGTTGTCTGAAAAAGCGTAAATAGGAATTCGGACAGGCTTACCCGCTATTACTGCCGCCTTATACCAAGGACGTTCTTGAATACGACCAAGGAAAGTATCGGTCTTAAGTATCTTCATTCTGTTGCCATCAGCATCAAAACTATAGTGGTAGAGTATATTAGATTTACTACTATCAAAAGCCAACAACATTTTGGTGTTGACAATTCTTGCAGACCCCTGTTCATTACCAAAGAGAATATTATTAACATCATCGAATTGCTTAAGTTGAGAGACTAAATATTTTTCCATTTGGGAAAGGTCTTGAATATCTAGTTTGCCTGATTTAACCAAATCAGTATTAATCCGATTAATTAATACTGGCGTTGCTAGGTAGTTATCAAGGTATTCAGTGACACGACTTGTCGTTTTTTGACGCAGTGTCAATGCCAACTTATTAACTGCCTCCTGCCCACTCCAATAAGAAAGATAGCCCACCAACCCCACTGCCCCAGTAATTACGGTCACAAAGGGAACAATCAATACTAATCTTAGGGGAATACGCCTAGGCTTAAAGATTTTGGGAGAGCGATCTATTTTACTATCTCGATCAGAATTACTAATCATTGTTGTATACCCAATAAAGTACCCAATAAAGCCATTACTTTAAATCTAATAAACCATTTTCCTTTAACTTAGGATTAAATCGTATTTCTTCCTTAACTCCCCGTGTTTGCAATTGCAAAAGAATTTCTGCTTCTACCCGTCGTGCCACATTTTTAATTAATTTTAGTTGACCTAAGCCATCACTCTTTTTGTATTGTTCCTGCTCAGTCTCAGTCATGGCAGGTCTAGTATCTATAGGGTCTTGCCATTTTGCTTCCTCCAGATTCCCTACGGGTAGAGCCCCATTCTCTTCTATCCACGCTGCTTTAATATTCTCTAAAATAGTCCGGCTAGGCTTAGAAATAACTTCCACCTTCAGCCAATAGCACTGCTGTGGGCAACGAGCTAAATGCTGCTTAATGCTTAAGAAAATATCACGAGAATAGCCGATAAATTGTAAAGCCTGAACTGAATCAAATACTGCATAAACGCCTATTTTTCCTTCCATATCTATAGGTAAATACCCCTGATTATCAAGATAGGGAATATAGGATAATTTGGCTAGAGGAGTAATATCATTAGTTTGGCTCATAATTTTTTAATGCTTTTTTAATACCGCAGTTAACTATCGTTAATTATTCCCCCTAACCTTAAGGTAATATTACTTAGCTTGTACTAGCTAAACCTATAGTATTTGTTAGGAAAACATTAACATGCTTTTCGATATATGGCACAAAGACGGCTAGGTTTGAATATTTTGGCCATAAACATAAAATTGGGCGGGACGTTAATAATAATATAATCTGCCGATTCTTGATAGGGATGATATTCGATCGGCATTCCCTTGGGAGTAGTACTACTATAGGGAACTGGCTGAAATAATAACTCCGTAAATTCCACCTGAGAGCATTGTCCCTGTTGGCTGACTTGGTGCAAGAAACTCTCTCCTTGCAAGAGATTAAATAGAATAACCTTCACTTCTGGTTCTAGGCTAAAACTATTATCGAAACTTTCTACTATTTTTAATCCCATAAAATCCTATAAAATTTAGTAAGTTTTAAAAGATAATTCTAAAATGAATTGTAGATAATTGATGATGAATAAAAATAAAGTTGACTGGCTCATCACAAAACACCCTGATCCTATACTCCAATTACCTTGGAACCTAGCCCAAGTTGGGACACTTCTACTAGCCTTTTTACCGATTTTGGGTATTGTCAGCATGGCTCTAGCTCTGGTGATCACCTATACTCGGCAATATAAAATTATTAACTACCGTTGGATTAATCGGGGGTTTTTCCTTTTAAGTATTTGCTTAATTGTGGTGAATTTGTTTGCAGGCGATCGCCTCTCTGCCCTGTTAGGACTAGCTAATTTATTACCTCTTTTTCTCTTCTTTGCTGCCTACAGCCAATTAATTCAAACCCCCGCCCAGTTACGCCAATTAGGAAATCTATTACTCCTTGGAGCTATACCTCTCCTGATCTTTGGCTATGGACAAATGTTATTAGGGATTACTAGCCCCGTATTTTTAGAAGCAATATTAGGAACGATCGTCAAACCCTACGGTAATCCCCTTGGACGCATGGCTTCTATTTTCATGTATGCCAATATTTTGGCAATTTATCTGCAAATAATTTTTATTATTTCTCTCGGTTTCTGCCTAGAAGAACTAAAACAGCATTTACCTTTTAATCAGACTAATTTACCCAAATTAAGATTAACTTTTTTGAGCTTACTAGTATTAACTACCGGGGGAGCTTTAGTCATGACTAGTACTCGGAATAGCTGGGCGATCGCTTTTTTGGC
>JANMHD010000147.1:0-26437 GCA_031374985.1 Coleofasciculaceae cyanobacterium OTE_70_metabat_329
AATCAGTTAAAAGGTGAGTTAGATTATTATATTCAATCCCAAAATAATCTATTAGTTATAGAAGCTAAAAATGCCGATCTCCAAAAAGGTTTTACCCAATTAGCAGTAGAATTAATTGCCCTCGATCGCCTTCTAGAAACAACAGCTACCCTAACTCCGTTACAAGGAGCAGTATCTACTGAGAACATCTGGCAATTTGGGATTCTTGATCGTCAGCATAAACAGATTACTCAAGATTTAATTTTGTATCGCGTGCCAACAGATTTGGAAGAGTTACTCCGAATTTTAGTTGGTATATTAAAATAACTTTAAGGTTTTCTTTTCTTTTTTACTTCTTGATAAGGATATTGATCAATAATGAGCGATCGCATGTAACTACCCTTAGAATCATCATCTAGCAATTGCTCATAAACTTTTCGAGAAACCTCAAAATAATCGTAAGTTTTCCCACCATTAAATACTGCTCTTAGGGTGTGGGTAGCAGAATTATAACCAACTGCTTTTAACATAGTAGAATCTACTTCGATCATTTGCATGGGTCTTCCCTCCTAGAACAAAGCAATAAAAGCATATAGTACAATTATACTATTATTTTAGTAGAAAGACTACTCCAAAAGCTCTCTAAAATAGTAATTAGAGAGATAGCCAATATCTTTGTGAAGCTACTCAGCAAGCCTACACATGTTCAAGTAGTATTTATTAATATAGTCAATATTGGCAGGAAAACTATATTTTGTCCGACACAAACTCCAACACAAATCAGCCTCGCCTCTTATCCTTCACCCTCGATGGCTGGAATGTCCTCGGTGGTCAAATTTCTGTGTCTTTACAAAATGGAGTTGTAGTATTAGTTGGTCGAAATGGGACTGGTAAATCAGCTATCCTTGAAGGTTTTAAAGCTATTTCATCCTTTGTTAGTGGTGAGAGAAATAGAAAAACTAGTAGTACCCCTCAAATATTGAAGATCGAAATCTCAACTCCATTTGATCGTCGGCTTGAGTATACCTATAAGTCTATTATTCTAGATAAATCTACTAATGAAACTGAAGTTAAGCCTTCGCTTACTTGGGATGATCGCTGTCAATATCTGGATAGAGAAAAAGAACTTCTATGGACTACTGAGCATGGAGTAACAAACTTTGAGAATACAGAAAGCTCAATTATCACTATTCTTGGGAATACTAGCTCTCTCCAAATAACAACTGTTTCAGAAAATTTACCAATAAAGATTCCTGTTGAAATGCAATGGATTCGTGATGTCTTAAATGAAGTTCATCTTCTTGGGAAAATTCCTCCCCGTACAACGTCAGAACGTAAAGAAACTCTTTTGAGCACCTCCAATAAAACTATTTTTGATGAGATTGATCCAGCAAAGGTTGAATTAGCAGAGGAGTTGTCCCGTAAAATATTTCATCTTATGAAGACAGATGAACTTGATGAATTTGGAAGTATTTGTCAAAGAGTTGGGATTGGTAATAAAATAGCTGTGGAAAAATTCTTTCCAGCTAGAATGTCTAGAGAAGATATTGAAGGAACAGAATATTTTTTTCTAGTATCGTTAGATGAAGTTAGCATTGGACTTCTTTCTGATGGGACACTCCGGACTCTAGCAATCCTTATAGACTTAATTAACCTAAATCCTAGTACAACAATAATAATTGAAGAGCCAGAAACCCAAATTCATCCGGGTATGTTGGCAAAGTTACTCAATGAAATTGAAGCGTACACATTTGGAAGGAATTTAATTCTCTCGACTCATTCACCACAGGTAGTAGCTTGGACTAGCCCGGAAAATATTAATCTAGTTCATCGAAAAGATGGACAGACATTTGTTCGGAAATTAGATGAAGATGAGATACACAATGTCATTGAATATATTTCTGATGAAGGTGATTTAGGCGAATGGATTTATAGTGGTATTCTTGATGAGTAATCTTAAAATTGCCATAATTGCTGAAGATGATACAGACTGTGATGCAATTCGGAAAATCGTACATCGTGTTTTGGATGAAAATATAAGTACAAAAAAATGGGCATCTAAGGGATGTGGTATCTTGAAGAGAAAGCTACCAGCAAAAATTAAAGTGCTTTCTCAGGAAGGCTGTAATGCTTTTGTTATTCTTCATGATTTAGATCGTAACCCGCAGAATAATTCCCTTAATAATGAATCAGAACTA
The DNA here is from genome assembly GCA_031374985.1 of Coleofasciculaceae cyanobacterium OTE_70_metabat_329. GTDB lineage: Bacteria > Cyanobacteriota > Cyanobacteriia > Cyanobacteriales > JAAUUE01 > JAAUUE01. Next base: position 2,178 of record JANMHD010000147.1, read on the forward strand.
AGAAAAACCTTAGAGAAATCAATCTCAAGTTTCCAAGGCATTAATAAGCATATTTGTATTCCTATTGAAGAGTTAGAAGCTTGGTTTTGGGCTGATCCAGAAGTTATAAAAAGTATTGGCAGAGGGAAAGGACAGGCAAAAGCAAATCCTCACACTATTTCTAAACCAAAAGAAGAATTATTAAAACTTTCAAATAGTGAAAATAGGAAGCCCCGTTACAGTACCAACATGAATGCTGAATTGGCAGCTATGCTAAATCTAGAGATTTGTGCCGATCGCTGTCCCTCTTTTAAGGAGTTACACAATTTCCTCGATTCGTTACGTGGTCGAAAGTAATTAGGAAGTTAATAGCTAGAGTTTTGGTAGCTACTTGAGCAATATTTTGTTAGGCAATTATAGCAACTTGATCTACTTCTTTTTGGAGAGCATCGATCGCTCGATCTATTAAATCTACTCCCTGATTCACTGTATTAATTAAACATAACTCCCCCCTTAATTGGGCAGCGCCGGGAAATTCTTTGGCATACCAAGTCATGTGTTTTCTCGCTTGGCGAACTCCCCGATCGCCTTTGTATTCATATAAAGCTACTAGATGTTCCCGCGCACACGCTAGACGCTCGATCGCTGTAGGCGCTGGCCTCTCCTGCCCTGTTTTCAAGAAGTAATCAATTTCCCCCACCAAAAATGGATAACCCAAGGTTCCCCGTGAGCACATTACCCCGTCTGCCCCAGTCTGCTCAAGGCATTGTACCGCCGCTGCCACGGAGAAAATATCTCCATTAGCAATCACAGGTATTTGCAAAATTTCTTTCACCTTGGTAATCCATTCCCACTTCGCATTGCCATTGTAGCCTTGAGCGCGAGTCCGCCCATGCACAGTGATCATTTTTGCTCCGGCAGCTTCCATACGTTGGGCAAAGTCAAGGATATTAATTTCTTTATCTGTCCAACCAATCCGAGTTTTCACTGTTACTGGTACAGCCACCGCCTCTACCACTGCTCGAACGATCGCTTCGGCAATTTCTGGTTCCCGCAACAAAGAAGAGCCGCCACCGTTCTTGGTAATCTTATTTACAGGACAGCCCATATTAATATCTATAGTATCCGCCCCTTCTTCCACAGCCATCACCGCTGCCTCTGCCAGAAAATCTGGACGACAGTCAAAAAGCTGGATACTAATGGGGCGTTCCTGCTCATCTAGTTCCATGATTTTGGGCAGTTCCCGGACGTAGTGAAGACCAGTAGCATTGACCATTTCCGTGTACATCATGGAATCTGGAGCATAACGGCGCACCAAACGGCGAAAAACTAAATCTGTTACCCCCGACAAAGGAGATTGCAAAACCCGGCTGCGGACAGCAAGATTACCAATTTGCAGCGGGGTAGCAAGACGAGATTGTAAACTAGGAGAGAGGTAGACCATAGGGCAAGAGAGGTTGACAATGCGAAAGTGGATCACGAATGGTTTATTAGTCGGCGCTATGACATTAATTGTGGGGGCAACTATGTCTCTAGTTATGCCTAGCGGCGGTTCGGGGATTGCTCTAGCCGGAGGAACTGTAGGGGCGATCGCTGCTGCTTTCTTGAGCAAACGTCAGGAAAACCAATCTAGGACAGAAATCCTCCAAGAAGTCCGACGAGTGGCAAAGGCAGTAGATGAGATCGAGTCGCAAATTAGTCAAGGATCAGACCTAGAAACTCTTGCCACCTTCAAAGATCAACTCCAACAACTCCAAAATCAACTTGTTATTTCTCAGCAATCCCAACAGACTACTAGGGATACTATTAGCCAGCTCCAACAATTTCTGACCCAAATTTCAGAAACTCAACAACGTGGTCGTGACCCTAACCTAGGGACATCACCTTTAATTAGTTTTCCGACCCATCGCACGACACCTAAGCCTCCTAATTTTACCGCAAATTCTCCCAAGCTAGATTTTAACAAGTTAGAGGGGACAGAATCAATTCTTTCCTCAGTCCCCCAGATTACAGAGCTATTAACTTGGTTGAGCTATCGCCATGTCCAGGTGACTACCCACCGACAGCCAACAGAAGTAGATGTGGTATTCGATCGCCTCGCCCTTTTTCTGGGGGAACGTTATGGCAGTCTTGCCCCCCTCCTAAAGAAAATTAAAGTTGCCATCCAAACTGGCAGTCGATTTCGTCTGAGTTTAGTCGATCGTACCCAAACTGATATTGCCAATTGTACCCAATTTTGCCGGATGCTAAAGGATGATTCTTTTCTTTCCTATTACTATTATTCACCCCTAGATAAAGTAATTCAAGCAGCCCCTCAACGCACCTTTACCAACTTTTTTAATGGTGATTGGTTTGAGAGATTTGTCTATCGAAAAGTCTGTGATCTCTTGGATGCTAATGACTGGGAATACCAATGTCTAATTAACCCTGATGTCATCCTTGCTAATACTAATAAATTTGGACTAGATTTACTTTTCTTGGCAGAGCAAGAACCTTTATGGATAGAGTGTAAAACTGGTCAAGACTATACCGCTTTTTTAGAAAGATATTCCAACCATCGTAAAGCTTTAGGTATTGCGAAGGAAAGATCTTTTTTAGTGATTCTTGATATTAGTGAAAGTCAAACTATAGACTTGACTAATCTCTGGGATATTACGGTAGTTAACCGAGATAACTTCCTCAATCAAATTAGTACCAATCTAAATTTAACTCTACCCTTAGAACTAGAAATAAAATCCCATAACTCAGGGGATCATCATAAATTTTTTCTGGGGGTTGCTAATGGAGTAACGAGCAAAGATTCTTCTTCTATTGATATTCCCCCCGGCAAGCTGGCAACTTTTCTTAGACGGCAAAATCTTCGCCCTCTACCAGAAGAACGTCCCCAAATAATTGAGGAATTGATCAAGCTCATCCCTAGTTTAACTACACCCTTAACTTTGACAGAAATTAAGGCACTTTTAGCCGATCGATTGCAATATAATCCTGAAATATCTAATGTCAAGTTACACCAAGTTCTCAAGGCGATCGCTCAATCTGGCTCCCTACAAAATCAGGAGGGAGAAACTATTAATTCTTTTAATTTACCCCTAAGCCAGCTAGTAGCTCTAGATGTAAGATTAATTGAAGAAAAATGTATTCTTAGTTATGCCAATACTATTCTTGCTTTTGAACCAAATTACTTTCAAAATCCTGAACAAGTTAAAGAGTTTGAGATAGTAGTAGGCGGGAAAGTTCCCCAAGAATTATTAACTTATAAAGGCTAAGAATATATCCTTAATTTTAGGTTATTAGAATGTCAACACAGCCCGAATTACCTCACCCCGATGCAGGAGATCAAAAGCTTCATTGATTTGCTCGATCGGCATTACTTTGGTGATCAAATCATCAATATTAATTTTGCCCTCCATGTACCAATCTACAATCTTCGGCACATCTGTCCGGCCCCTTGCTCCCCCAAAGGCAGTTCCTTTCCAAACCCGTCCCGTCACTAATTGAAACGGTCTAGTGCTAATTTCTTGATCCGCCCCGGCGACCCCTACAATTACACTAGTCCCCCAACCCTTATGACAACACTCCAAAGCCTGCCGCATCACCTTAACATTACCAATACATTCAAAGCTATAATCAGCTCCCCCTTTGGTTAACTCTACTAAATGCGCTACCAAATCCCCTGCAATTTCTTTCGGGTTCACAAAATGAGTCATACCCAGTTTTTTTGCTAAGGCTTGGCGATCGGAGTTTAGATCTACCCCAATGATCATCCCGGCCCCCACCATTCTTGCTCCCTGCACCACGTTTAGCCCAATGCCTCCTAGTCCAAAAACTACCACCTTAGCTCCCGGCTCTACCTTGGCAGTATTAATCACCGCCCCAATCCCCGTAGTGACCCCACAACCGATATAACAGACCTTATCAAAGGGAGCATCTTTGCGAATCTTCGCGAGGGCAATTTCTGGCAGCACTGTGTAGTTAGAAAAAGTGGAAGTTCCCATGTAGTGATAGATGGGCTGCCCCTCAAAGGAAAAGCGGCTAGTCCCATCAGGCATCAATCCCTGGCCTTGGGTGACTCGAATTGCTTGACAAAGATTAGTCTTGCCACTCAGACAATATTCACAGTTGCGACACTCAGGAGTGTACAGGGGAATTACATGATCCCCCGGTTTGAGGGATTTTACCCCCGCCCCCACCTCTACCACGATCCCTGCGCCTTCATGGCCTAAAATTGCCGGAAATAGACCCTCTGGGTCTGCCCCAGAAAGAGTGAAGGCATCGGTATGGCAAACTCCTGTAGCTTTGATTTCTACTAAGACTTCTCCCTCTTTGGGCGGGGCAAGCTGAATAGTTTCTAAGCGGAGAGGTTGACCGGCACCAAAGGCGATCGCAGCTTTGACATCCATAAAATATGCACCTATAAAACCATATAAATCTGATCAGCCTTTAGGATAGCGCCTCCAGCCTGCTTATAATTCTTATAAATATTCTTCTGTACCTCCCTATACCTCTCTATACCTCCTCTCCCTCCCTCTACTCAATAATCCACTCAGAACTACGATCGCCCAAATCAAGAGCAAAACTAACAGCTTTTCCTAGGCGGGGACGTTCGGTGGTTTTTGCTACATAGTTTTGAAACTGAGCCACACCTCCCATACCATCGAGATAGCTAGCTAGAGTTTCTAGATGATTTAGATACTCCTCTTCAGTCATGGGAAAAGATACTTGTTCTAGATATTTCCACATGACTTGTACAAAAATTTTGCCCTGCGATCGCCGTAACTGCACATCGTAGGACTTACCCCATTTCTGTACTAGAATCTCTCGTAACTCAACTCCCGTCATAATGTATCTTAGGTCTTTTAGATTTTGTGGTAGTTAAAAATCGTCAGGGCGCAAGGCTGATCTTGGCATCAAATTAAGGACTTGCGCCTCTAACTAGGTTAAACTATCCAATCTTTCAGTATCGGAAACAAGCGCTTTCATCCCTTCAATACTGGCAGGAATAGTCTTCGGATCCATAAACATCACCTTACTACTAGTACTAGCCCCAATAGTCATGCCCATATCTATATAGTTTTGAGCCAAGACAAACTGGAGAGCCTCCTTAGCTTGGGGGTCAGTTTGTAGCACTTTACCAATAATTTGTAAAGATTCGGCGGTGGCTTGCGCCCGGAGGACTTGCTGTTGGCGATCGGCCTGGGCTTTGAGAACGATCGATTTTTGCTGGGCTTCGGCTTGGAGAATTTGCGCCTCAGCCCTACCTTTAGCTGAGTTTACTGCCGCTTCCCGTTCCCCCTCGGAGTTAAGAATAGCTGCTCGTTTTTTCCGTTCCGCAGACATTTGCAGCTCCATTGCCTCTTGAACTGCCTGAGCAGGGACAATATCCCGTAATTCAATCCGGGTAACTTTTACCCCCCAAGGATCTGTGGCTTCATCTAGCTCTTCCAACAAAATGACACTAAGTTGCGCACGAGCAGTGAAGGTTTCATCTAGCTCTAGTTTACCTACCTCCGCCCGAATTTGGGTCAGTACTAGATTGACCATGGCTGCTTGGATATTTTGCACCTTGTAGTAGGCTTTTTCCATATCCATAATCCGCCAGTAGACCACCGCATCCACGGTAATAGAAACATTATCACGGGTAATACAGGGCTGGGGCGGAATATCTAAAACCCGCTCCCGGATTGTTTCTTGATAGACCACCTTATCTAGAAAAGGCACGAGAAAATTTAAGCCGGGATCTAGTTTGCGTTTATAAATACCTAGATTTTCTACTAGAGCTTGTTCGCCAGTTTTCACAATTCTGGTGGAGCCAGCGATCGCAGAACCACCCAACGCCAACATAATTAGTAAAAAAAATTGATTCATAATTTATTACCTTTGGGAGTAAATTAAGGGGAGGTACAGGGAGGTAGAGAATTAGAATTAAGTAGTTAAAGTAGTTAAAAGTAGTTAAAAAATTGAATGCAATCAAAAGAAAGTTAGCTAAATAAACTCCTTTACCTTCCTTACCTTCTTTACCTTCTTCTCATTCGTGTAAAAACTTCTCTGGTAAAACCACTAGGGTTGTCCCTTCCATTCTGACTACATAGACTTTTTCTTGGGGCGGGATAGAAATATGATCATCATCACATTTTGCCCGCCAAGAATTTCCTTCATACATAACTCTTCCAGTCTGGCCGGGGAGAATTTCGGTAATGGTTTTTCCTTCCACTGCATCCATTCTCTTAGTCAGGCGCTTGGAAGGAGCAAAGCGGCGAAATAAGAAAATTAAGATGGTAGACAAAAGGAGCCATAGACCAACCTGAAGACCAAGGGAGGGAACTACCAAAGAAACTGCCGCCACGATTAGGGCAGCCAAGCCCATCATAAAAGCCACAAAGGCACTAGGAAAAAATAGCTCCATAATACAGAGTAATGCTCCAGACCCTAACCAAATTAATGTTGGACTCATGGTGAAATCTCAAAGACAAATAATAATAATCTGTTTGCCTACTGCTACTATGACGATTAAGATTATCATAGCTATTTGCGTTTCTCTAGGCTGCGATCGCTGGGTCAAGAGTTGCTTTCTTTAGGAAAATTTAAGAATATGACGGATTCCACCAGTACAAATAATTTATATCTCTGGGCGATCGGCAAAGATTTGGCAGAACTGCCTACTACAGAATTGCTCAAGAGCAGATACAAACTAGTTTCAGCGCAACTTTGGCTAGATACTCTCCCCCATATTATTCCAGAACAGCCTAGTAAACTAGAGCTAGTCAAGCCCTACCTATTACTGCATCCCTATCAATTACACCTGCCCCAACTCTATGGCGTTTGTCAATTAGAGGATCTACCAGAGATTTTATTGTTGGAAAATATTCCCTGCGATCGGACTGGTAAACTCTACCCTAGCCTAGAATCTGCTTGGAGTAAAGCTAATCCTGTCCGTCAACTCTACTGGCTTTGGCAGATATTAGAACTCTGGACACCCATGGCCGAAGTGGGAGTAACAGCTAGTTGGCTCGATCCTGAAAATATCCGGGTAGAAGGCTGGCGAGTCCGCCTAGTACAACTCCACACGGGGAATCTTACAGGATTAGGAGATTTAGCCCAAGTTTGGCAAGCCTTGGTAGCCACCGCTGCTCCGGTAATTCAGGAACCTTTGAGAAATATCATCCAGCAAATGTCAGAGGGAAAGCTAGAGGCAATCGCTGATCAACTCAACCAACTATTATTACAACAAGCCGCCCTCCAGCCTCTTCGGCTAAGAGTTGTGGGAGCCACCGATGCCGGTCCCCAACAAGTACAAAATGAAGATACCTGTTATCCTCTTTTGAATGATTTACCCAGCAATAACCAAACCTACGATCCCCTAATTCCTTTCTTGAGTATTGTCTGTGATGGGGTGGGTGGTCATGAGGGGGGTGAGGTGGCTAGTCAGTTGGCCGTGGAAACAGTCAAGTTGCAAATTCGAGCTTTACTAAAAGAAGTCAGCGAAGACCCCCAATTGATGACCCCAGAGTTAGTTGCTGAACAACTACAGGAAATCCTCCGGGTGGTCAATAACATGATCGCTGGGCGCAACGATGAGCAGCAACGGGAATCCCGACGACGCATGGGAACAACCCTAATTATGGCCTTGCAACTCCCTCAACAGATTGACACTCCCCAAGGAAAACGGAATAGCCATGAGCTGTACCTAGTCAGTGTAGGAGATAGCCGTGCCTACTGGATCACCGAGGAGTATTGCCATCAACTAACGGTGGATGATGATGTGGCTAATCGGGAAGTACGACTAGGACGGAGTTTGTACCGTCAGGCTCTCCAAAGGGCGGATGCTTTCTCTCTCACCCAAGCGATCGGGACTCGATCGGCAGAACACCTCAGCCCTACAGTCCAGCGCCTAATTATTGAAGAAGATGGTTTGTTACTTTTGTGTAGTGATGGCATGAGCGATCAAAACCAAGTAGAAACAGCTTGGCAAGGGGTTGTCCGGGAAGTTACTGGGGGGAAAATTGCCCTAGAAACTGCCGTGGAGCAGTTCCTTACGATCGCTAGTCAAAAAAATGGCCATGATAATGCTTCTGTAGTCCTGACCTACTGTAGTGTTGCCCTAGAGTATCCCGTCCTTCTCAATCCAGACCAACAATCCCTCATGAACCTAGGAGTTCCTCAAGAGCCGGACACCTACCTATCTCCAGCATCAGCCCAACTTTTATACGCAGATAGTGAACCCCCCACCGACCTAGAGGATAGATTTGCCCAGAGACGGCAGGAGCAATTGGCGATCGCCCGGAGATTAGGTATCGGTTTAGGAATAGTTACAGCCGCCCTAATTTCTACTTTTCTAGTCTGGAATGTGGTAGATTCTGCCGGTCTGCAAAAACAATGGCAGCGGATATTCCCCCCTCAGTCTGCTCCTAATCCTCCTAAGCCCTAATAAAAATGAGACCTACCCTAGGTGGGTAATGCCCACCCAGACCTGTCAAGGTGAGTCGACGTGGTTCCGTCATCCTAAACGTAGGTGGTCATCAAAATCAGAAAATTTTGCGATCGCCCACAACGATTTTCCTAGGGTTTGAGTCGTCATCTTTGCAACCTTGACAGGGCTGGCAATACCCACCTTACAAATTTACTTACAGCAGTTTGTGTTTAGATAAATGGCAATAAAAACCCTCTAAATCTCCCTTGCAAAGGGAGACTTGAAGATCAAGAGTTTGGCTTACTAGATTGCAATCTGCTGTAAGGTCAAAATTTGGTTAATTATTCAATACCAAATCGCTTTGGGTAGTTAATTGCAAATCTGTAGCTGGATTAATAATCACCAACTGATTACCAGCATTAGGATTAGGTGTAGGACGATTGCCTCCGCTGAGAATTGTCCCCAAAATTCCTTCGAGACTAAATCCTCCGCCTCCCCCCAGTACCGTACCGAGGATTGTTCGGGCAGCAGTGGAGATCACTGCGTCTCCTATGCCTTGCTGACTAACTGATTCTGCTGCTTGGCCACTAATCAACCGAGAACTGGCATTAAAGGTGTAGGCTTGATTCCCGATAATCAATCGCTGGGCAATAAACTGCGCCCCCATAAATTGACTACCATTAAATCGGGAAGTTAATTGTCCTTCAACTTGGCTATCTCTGGGGATGATTACTTGTCCTTGGTTATTGGTAATGTTATCTGTCACCACTAAGACTAGGTTTTGATTTTCCCCCGGCGTAATTACAATCTTTTGAGCTTGGGGATAGCGGACATTAATTAGGGTGTTTGTGGCGATTCTATTTCCAAAATTTTGGGGGTTGGAGTTGACAGAATTAGAATTGTTAGAGTTGTTAGAGTTGTTAGAGTTGTTAGGGTTGTTAGAGCTAGAGGGATTAGGATTATTTGCTACTCCAGTCCCCGGTTGCACAATATAGCTAGCAGCATTGCGATTAGATACAGGATAAAATACGCCTTGATTAACTAAAGCTTGGTAGATAAAGGCGGCAACTTCTGCTCTGGTGGCTGGTTTATTGGGGTCAAAAAACTGGACATCAGGATAGTTTACGACTAAACCATTTTCCGTAGCCGCTGCCAACCCCTCAACAGCAGGTCTAGGGATGCGGGAGATATCTTGATAAACACCGAGAACAGTTCGAGGATTGCCACGGGGAGCCAAGCCTAAACCATTGGTAATGGCCATAACTACTTGGAGCCGGGAGAGGCTGTCAGTTCCCTGTAATTGGTTGGGGGGAATAGGGCGATTATTTTGAAAGTTAAAACTAGACCAATAGTTGGCGGCGGTAGTATTAAATTCTTGGTTAAGGCGGATATTCTGGTTGTTGAATACTTGGTTAACGATCGAGTTAAATTGATCTCGGCTAATGGTTTGGTCTGGTTGGAATGTGCGATCGGCAAACCCATTAACTAGTCCTTCTTGAGCTAGGGTTTGAATAAAAGGCCGCGCCCAATGGTCTTGAATATCACTAAAGCTGGCACGGGTTTGTGCCATGACTAAGGCGGGGACTGTAGTAGTTAATCCTAGAGCTACTAGAGCTATGCCACTCGATCGACCAAAAGAATTGTAAAAACCCATAGCTAATTAATCTCCTCAAAATCGTAATTTTCTATCATAATCTTTGCTGTAGCATGGCTGCTCTTTTGAGTTGCAGCTTGATATAACTAGATACAATGCCCATAGTTGAATTTACAGGATTTATCAATAATCTGACAATAATTTGATTAAGACTTATGCAAATTCTGTCTTTAATCACTACAGGTAAGGGCGCAAAGCCTTGCAACCTGATTAGATTGCAATGTTTTTAAGATTACAAAACCTAAAAAATTAGGACTCAGCAAAAAGTCCTTAGTTCCCTATATCTACCAAGAAAATTGTAGTAGGCAGCGAATTATTGATCTTTTGGTTGTTTAAATCCATAAATATCTCTCACAAAGTAGAGGGGTCTGCCCTTAACTTCTTGGTAGATTCTGCCCAGATATTCCCCAATTACACCTAGGGTAACTAACTGGATACCCCCAAAAAATAGTACTGCTACCATTAGGGAGGCGTAGCCCGGTACATCAATGCCAAATATTAGAGTACGGAGAATTAGATAAGTAGCGTAGAAAACTGCGGGGAGAGCGATCGCTAACCCGACATAGCTCCAGATTTTCAAGGGCATAAAACTAAAAGAAGTGAAGCCTTCTAGGGCAAAGTTCCATAGTTTCCAATAATTCCAGCTACTGCTGCCCCGATGCCGGGGGGGACGATCGAACACTACGGCAGTTTGTTTATAACCTACCCAAGAAAATAAACCCTTCATAAATCTATTGCGTTCAGGAATTTGTCTCAGAGCTTCTACTACTCGGCGATCGAGCAATCGAAAATCCCCCGTATTATCAGGAATTGCCACCTCACTAAGCAAATTCAGGACTCGATAGAAACCAAAGGCAGTAAAACGTTTTAGCCAAGTTTCCCCAGCCCGCGATCGTCTAGTGGCATAAACCACATCATAGCCTTCCCGCCATTTCTCTAATAATTCCGCGATCAACTCTGGTGGGTCTTGCAGATCCGCATCAATAATCACTACCACATTCCCCTGGGTATAATCTAAACCCGCACTCAAGGCAATTTCTTTACCAAAATTCCGAGACAAGTTAACTATTTTGATCTCTGGGTATCTATGGTGATAATCTACCAAACCCTTGAGAGTATCATCCCGGCTACCATCATTAATACAAATGATTTCATAGGTTAATCCTAAACCTTGTAATACTCCTAATAGGCGCTGAAATAGATAGTCTAAATTTTCCTGTTCATTATAGACGGGGACAACTACAGAAATTTCAATGTTACTTGAGTCCATTTATTTAGCCATTAAAGCTATACACTAAAACCCCCCCTTTTTAAGGGGGGCAGGGGGGATCGCCCTAGGAGTAAGCTATTCCAAGCTATTCATAAAATTAAAAAACGGAGAGGGAGGGATTCGAACCCTCGGTAGGGCATTACTGTTCCTACAACAGATTAGCAATCTGCCGCTTTCGACCACTCAGCCACCTCTCCAGATTACATTTTTGTATTTTAGCACAAGGGTAAATATTACTCAAGCAATTTTTAGCAAATTAATCACCTCCTGCTGATAATCGCTGGTGCGATGGGGGCGCATCATTTTAGAAGCTAACTACTAGGATGGATGCCTCGGTGTTGGAGTTGCTGTACAAAAAATTCTTCTAAACTAGGCCGGGCGAGATTGATTTGAATTAGCTTTGCTCCCATCAAGCGTAGACTAGCCAAAAATTCTTGAGGTTCGCCTTGGAGATGCCCAAACCAGTAATCATCCTTAAAATCTAGATCTGGAACCCAACGCCGAAGAACTTCTAGATTGCCATTACTTCCCTTAACCTGATAGGTATCAGTATTGCCTAATAATTCATCTAAAGCCCCTTCACAGATTAATTCCCCTCGATCGAGAATGCCTATGCGATCGCAGATCTGCTCTACCTCACTCAAGACATGGCTATTAAAAAAGATAGTCTTTCCTTGGGCTTTCAGAGCCAAGATAATTTCCCGTAATTGATAGCGCCCCAAGGGATCCAGCCCCGACATGGGTTCATCTAAAAATATTAACTCTGGATCATTAATTAATGCCTGAGCCATGCCAATTCTTTGTAACATCCCCTTGGAGTATTGCCGGAGTTGTTTTTTCCTGGCTGTGCTAATATCTAACCCCACTAGATTTAATAGCTCTGGAATCCGGCGACGTTGGATAGATGTAGGAAGTTGAAATAACCCAGCAGCGTACTCCAAAAATTCCCATCCTGTTAGGTAATCATAAAAATAGGCATTTTCTGGTAAGTAGCCAATTCTTTGTTTCACTTCCCTTTGGCCTAAAGGTGACCCTAAAAGTTTCCCTGTGCCACCACTAGGACGGACTATGCCGACAAGAGTTTTGAGAAGAGTAGTCTTGCCAGCCCCATTCTGCCCCAACAAACCAAAAGTTTCCCCTGGATACACGGTCAAAGTACAGCTTTTCAAAGATTCAATAGTTTGATTCATAAAAAAGCCGGTGCGATAAACCTTCCGTAATTGTTGAATCTGGACTGCGGGTACTTGGTCTGTATCAGGAGTGCTTTCTGGAGAATCGGTTGTTAAATTCATACTTAATTAAAGCTGATACTAAGTTTGCCATGATGATGATCTCCTCACCATCAGATTAGCTAATAGTATAGTAATCCTAAACCATTTGCTAGATCAACCTATTGTCGGAGTTAAAGGCAATTTTTGAAGATTACTCTATTTAGGCAAGGATTACTTGATTGCGCCCCTGCTTCTTAGCTTGGTATAGTGCCTGATCTGCTCTAATAAATAGCTGGCTAAGACTTTCCTGGGGTTGGAGCAAAGCAACACCAAAAGAAGCCGTAACTTTACCCACTTCTAGTATTTGCTGTTCGGCAATAATAGCTCTGAGCTGTTCTGCTAAATACCTCAACTTTTCTTCCTCATCTCCTGTCACCACAATCAAAAATTCTTCTCCACCCCAACGAATTAGGGTATCTTTTTTCCTAAGATTAGCTTGACAGCATTGAGCAATTATTTGTAGTACCCGATCGCCCATCAAATGACCATAGTTATCATTGACCTGTTTGAAGCGATCAACATCACAGAGGATAATGCCAATTTGCTGAGTTGATTGTTCTATTAAGTTTTGCAATATTTTTTCTCCAGCACCTCGATTAAAAACCTTAGTTAGAGCATCTTTCTCTGAAACTTCCTGAAGATGAAATTTTTCAATATAAAGTTTATTAATCGCATCTTGGAGATGAGAATAAAACATAACTAAAGATAAGTTAATCCCCATGGCAGGCACAAGAGTCACCATGATGTCAAGACCCCTTGGTGTTTTTAATTCTTCGAGATGAAATATCAAATAAAGAACAATTGGAGATGCTGCTACAAACCAAAATAGCAGGACTAACCTAACTAATCCAAGGGGGCGCAAGAAAATAATCATACTGGTTATCAAAAGAAAAAGCCCAGAAGAAATTGGTGGCAAAGTATCAATTAATCTCTTTTCTTGATCTAACCATGCCTCAATTACAAAAAAATATTCTGGAAATAAGAGAATAAAGCTACTCCAACCTAGAATGATTTTGATGACTTGATAAATTCGTCGGGGATATTTAATTAGATATATCAAAAGAAGAAGACAAATAGCACTAGTCAGGGGAGGAATTACTAAAGAAATTGGATGAATTTTAGTTTTAATTAGACTTATAGTAGTAATAAATATTCCTCCTAAAACCATAATTCCTAAAATGAAGATTATAGCTTTTCGATTGAGAATTTCCATCGGATCGTTTTGTGTTAGGGTCATAACCTTAGGTATGATTTATATCTATAGCAATTTTAAATTCTTCGCTAAATCTAATTGCTTTTGGTAAATAATTTCACTTGCCGAAGATCGGCATAATTATTTAGAATAGCTACAATATATTCAATTCTTAGTCAACTGATAAATAGCTAAAACAAATAATTTCTTATAACAATATTATGAGATTATATCAAAAGCAGGACTTACGTATTATTGGCAGTCCCTAAAAAAGATATTTTTAAGAACCATGAGTATTCAACTTACTTGCAGAACTATTCAAGCTTGCTTCGGCGGAAGTGTGGGTTTTTATAGCCATAATTCTTTCAGCTGCCATAGTGAAATGCGCTTTGCAGTTTACCAACCCCCCCAAGCCCAAACTCAACCTGTGCCAGTTTTGTATTTTCTTTCTGGATTAACCTGTAATGAAGAAAATTTCATTACGAAAGCCGGAGCAATGCAGTATGCCGCCCAGTACGGATTGATGTTGGTGGCTCCCGATACTAGCCCTCGTGGTTTGGAGATTCCGGGTGAGGATGATAGCTGGGATTTTGGAAGTGGAGCAGGATTTTATGTAGATGCGATCGAACAACCTTGGGCAAACAACTACCGGATGTATAGCTATGTGGTGGAAGAGTTGCCCAGCTTAATTGAGCAGCATTTTCCAGCAACAGAACAGCGGGGTATCTTTGGGCATTCGATGGGAGGGCATGGAGCTTTAGTTTGTGGGCTAAGAAATCCCGATCGCTACCAATCCATTTCTGCCTTTGCCCCGATCGCTGCCCCCACCCAATGCCCTTGGGGAGAAAAAGCCTTTAGTAATTATCTTGGTCTCGATAAAACAACGTGGGCTGCCTACGATGCGAGTATTTTGGTTTTACGCCACCAGTTTCCCCAGCCAATCTTGATTGATCAAGGAACGAAGGATACCTTTTTAGATACTCAACTAATGCCTGAAATTTTTGCTCAGGCTTGTAGCAGGGTAAATCAGCCTCTAATTCTGAGAATGCAAGAAGGCTATGATCACAGTTATTATTTTATTGCTACTTTCATCGGCGACCATATCCGCCATCATGCCCTAATTCTCAACCCTTGAAGATATTAACAAACTACCCAAATAAATTAATTCCCTTTATCTTTGAACAGAGAGAAATCTAGAAGCAGTAATGGTTTAAGTTTTTTACCATTGCTGCTCTTACTGATCGGGGTTGTGGTGTAATGGGTTTAGGGAAAGCTTTTTTCTTGTGTACTTTCTTGAAATTTTCCCTTGGTGGTTCGCAACTGTCCCTTATATATAAGTAAGACTTATTTGAAATTTACTATGGAGACCAAAGCTTTTGGTGAGCTTTTTCCGTTATTTAGCACTGCTAACCCCCAGACGATCGCCTCGATCCTCGCAGCAGTAGATAAACATGAATACCCTGAAGACAGAACTGTACTGATGGAAGATGCATGGGGTAATGCTGTGTACTTTATCACTGCGGGCTGGATCAAAGTCCGCCGTCTCTATAAAGAAGATGTTTTTACCATTACTATTATGGGGCCTGGAGATTTCTTTGGGGAAATGGCTGTTTTGGATGAATCCCCCCGCTCTACTGATGTGGTAGCCCTCTCAAGGGTGGAATTATTGAGTATTTCTGCCCCAAGTTTTATCCAGATGCTATTTAAAGACCCCGAACTCCACCATCGGCTATTACAGCTAATGGTCAAGCGGCTCCGCCAGACCAATCTCCGGTTTCAGCAGCGTCATCAAAAGCCCCCCGTTAAACTCCTTAATAGTCTAATTACTTTGGTAGAAAATTATGGACAACCCACGGCTGAGGGTATGGAAATTTATAATATTCCCTACCAAGATTTAGCGGAAGTTGCCGATATCAGTATTGAAGATGCTACTAGTATTATTGATAAACTCCAAGAACGGGGATGGTTGAAAATCGATGAAAAATCCCAAAGTCTCTGTATACCTAATATCCAGCAGTTAAGTCAATTAGTTGCCAAGGCAGAATAATGTTCCTAAATTAGCTCTTATATGCAAGAATCTATTGCCTTAATTCCCATGATATCCGCCCCCCCTAAACCTCTCTTGACTTATACAGTGGAGATGCCTCATCCAGAATCCCATCTATTTTTAGTTACCTTAAAAATTCAGCCCTGGTTAGAGCCGACCCTCCATCTAAAAATGCCCGTCTGGACTCCGGGTTCCTACCTAATTCGGGAGTATGCCCGTCATGTCCAGAGTTTTTCTGCCCAAGGTAGGTCTGCTTTAGTTCAAGAAAAACTAGCAGAGGGTAAAAAATTGGCTTGGCAGAAAGTAGCAAAAAACCATTGGCTAGTCCAAACCCTAGAGCAGACAGAAATTACGATCGCCTACACAGTATTTGCCAATGAGTTAACAGTACGGACAAATCATCTGGATATCACTCACGGTTATTTTAATGGGGCAGCATTATTTTTCTACCTTCCGGGACGAGAGCAGGAGCCAGTTCAGGTGACGATCGCTCCCCCAGAACCCGACTGGATGGTTAGCACTCCCCTAGAACCAATTTCGGGCAAGACTTTTACCTACGAAGCTCCAGATTTTGACACCCTTGTAGATAGTCCCTTCGAGATCGGCAACCATTCTCTCCATAAATTTACTGCCGGGGGTAAGCCCCATGAACTGGCAATCTGGGGAGAAGGGAACTTGGAGCCGGAAAAAATTATTCAAGATACCCAGAAAATTATTGAGATAGAAAGTCAGATCTTTGGGGGACTGCCCTACGATCGCTACCTATTTATTCTTCATCTAACAGCTAATAACTTTGGGGGCTTAGAGCATAAAAATTCCTGTTCCTTGATCTACTCTCGGTTTGGCTTTCGATCGCCAGAAAAATACCAAAGGTTTATGCAGTTAGTGGCTCATGAATTTTTTCATCTTTGGAACATCAAACGGATCCGCCCGAAAGCCCTAGAAATATTTGATTACGAGCAGGAAAATTATACTTCTTCCCTATGGTTTTCGGAGGGGACTACGAGCTATTACGATCTGCTGATCCCCCTCCGGGCGGGTATCTATAATGCTAAGACTTTTCTGGATAACCTGAGCAAAGAGATTACTCGGCTACAAACCACACCGGGTAGATTAGTTCAACCCGCCAGTGAATCTAGCTTTGATGCTTGGATTAAGCTCTATCGTCGGGATGCTCATAGTGATAACTCCCAAATCTCCTACTACTTAAAAGGGGAGATGGTTTCCCTATTGTTGGATTTATTAATCCGCTTGCATCATGGTAATAAGCGATCGCTGGATGATGTGTTGAGAGTACTCTGGCAGCAATTTGGTAAATCAGAAATTGGCTTTACCCCCGAAGATTTGCAACAGGTGATTACTAAAGTTGCGGGCATCGATCTAACAGACTTCTGGCATCGTTATATTGATGGAGTGGAAGAATTGCCCTTAGACGAATACCTAGCTCCCTTTGGTTTGCAATTAATCTCTAGTGGCGATCAGAGTGTTCCTCACCTAGGCATGACTGTAAAAACTGAAGGGGGACACGAAATGATTAAATTTGTGGAAGCCGGCTCCCCAGCCCAGCTAGCAGGGATTGATCCGGGGGATGAACTACTAGCGATCGACGGGGTGCGAGTTAGCGCAGAACACTTAAGTGATAGAATTAGAGACTATCAAACAGGAAATGTTCTGAAGATTACCCTATTTCATGGAGACCTGTTACGGACTGTCCTTTTAACCTTGGCTCCTCCCCGTCCCCAACGCTATCAAGTGTCACCCCTAGAAAACCCTAGTTCTATTCAGTCTCAAAACTTTCATGGTTGGCTAGGCACAGCCCTAACTTCCATTGCTTAATAACTTAATTTAACGACCTTAAGTACATATTTAATGATACAAAGGCTGATCAGGATAGGAAGTAAGAAAATATGAATTCAGTTACTAGTTGGTTACAAGGATTAGTACAGTGGATTAAAACCTTATTTGTCAGTAGTACAGGGGGGAAAAAATCTACAGAGATAGTAGAGCAATTAAAATCAAAAGACTTGCTCTCGGAGGCAAAGAGAATCGATCGAACCACTCCCGGTTCGGTACATACATGGTACATCAAGCACCAGGAAAGCCAAGCTCAATTAATTATTACCCTTGATAACTTAGCAGCAATACGCCTAGAAATGGCAAATCAAGCTAGGGCGAAAAAAGGAAAGCGCAAACCCACCGATGATTCCTACACCAGCACCTATAGCGCCTTAGCTTGGAAGGATAAACAACGCCGGACTCACCGGATTAGTATCCAGTGGATTGTGGCGTTGCAAAACCGGAATGTAGTCAGTCGAGTCGGGACTTGGGATGCCGACCTCCAAGGTAATTTCCCAGATCCGAATGCCAAGGCAGAAGTTATTGTCCGGCAAATGGTGCGGGAAGTAATAGATATTAAGCCGCTACCGGGGAGTTCTTGGCGATCGCGCATCGGTACTTTTCCTTGGGAAGAAATTCTCGATAGCTATTCTAGGGCTATCCTAGGGGAAAAACATAACCCCCACATTAAGAAATTTAAAATTCAAGATGCTACTGATGATTGATCTATGGTTTAAGACTAGCGGCACTTGGATTAACGTGATTACAATTATTCTAGGTACAGTTACTGGCTTGTTATTACGGGGCAGACTACCCTTAAGGATGCAGAAAATTATTATTCAAGCCACAGGATTAGTCACCCTCTTTGTCAGTATGCAGATGGCCACCAGCCTCCTCAAGGTTAAAGCTGGGCTAATTGATGGAGTAGTTTTAGCGGTGATTCTTCTCGCTACTGGGGGACTTTTGGGAGAGTGGTGGCAACTAGAAAAAAGACTAGAATCCCTTGGAGATTGGCTAAAGGCAAAATTCCGGGGCGGGGGCAAATTTACCGAAGGTTTTGTGGCAGCAAGTTTGCTATTTTGTATTGGCCCTATGGCTATTATTGGCAGCTTAAATAATGGCTTGACCGGGGATAATACCCTGTTGGTATTGAAGGCTTTGATGGATGGGTTGATTGCGATTGCTTTCACCAGTAGCTTTGGCATCGGGGTCGGATTTTCTTCTCTCTCGGTAATTTTCTACCAAGGCAGCCTGTCCCTCCTGGCCGGCACTCTAGCTCAAGTACTACCCAACCCAGCCCAAGCACCCCCAGTTCTAGTAGTTACCGGAGTTGGGGGCTTAATGCTTTTGGGATTAGGACTAAATCTGCTAGAAGTTGCCACTATTCAAGTTGCCTCTTTTCTACCCTCCCTCCTCCTAGCCCCTCTGTTTTATTTTATTGCGAATAGTTTCGGCTAAATTCTATCTAGATAACGTAGGATCACATCATCGTAATCACTATTCCCTCGGCGGCGATCGACAAAATGCCCGGTGATTATATTCGCCAAATCAGGATGAGCTTGAACCTTCTGAGATAAATCTTTGACCTCATTTACAGTAGTTTCTGGTGGGATTGCTGCATAGCTAAACACAAGTTCCTTAACCCGCTCTGCCTCCGCTCCAGTTGCCCAAGTTTTTAGAGCCAATTCTAGAGCAAAATCGTAGTAACCCAAAAGCATGGCACAACTAAACAATACATAGGTTTCTCTTTCAGAAATTGGCTTAGACCAAGAATTTCCAGCTAGAGGATCTTTGAAAAATACTGCATCTGCCCACCAAGTCCTTTCCCGACCTGCCTGTTGGACTTTATCTAGCTGTTTACAAGAACGATGGTGCATACTATGAAATCCATAACAAGAAAAGCCGTACTGCCGCAGGAAAATCTCCACCTCAGAAAATAACTTTTGGTCCTGATACATTTGCAGAAATTCTACTTCCACAAATAGGGCAACCGTGCGATCGCTCAAGGTTCGTACACTACCTTGAAAAACTTCATACTCCGTACTTTGAGTATCGATTTTTATAAACTCTCCCCAGAAATTTTCTTGAGTCCGACGCTGCCAAATCACCTCATCTAGGGTAGTAGTCTGGAGAGGTAAAGTACCGATGGGAGCTAGGGTTTTCACGTTGTAGCGATCGACCATCTTTTGGTTAGCCGGGCGCAGGGAATCATTAGCAGGAGTATGAAATCTATAGAGTGTAGCTGCACCAGAATTTCCTGCTAAAGCACAAGGTTCTACATCCCAGACTGCCCAAGGAGACTTAGTGCCTAGTTCTTGACGCATTCTTACACATTCCTCTACATCAGGTTCAAATCCAAGAATCCCAGTTATCCCAGCCAAGGGTTCTACTAGAGGGTGAACACCACCTCTGGCTCCAATATCAATAAAGCCTAAGGGATTTTCCTTAAAAGATTGGTAGGGTGCGATCGATTGAAACAGAGGATGATCTAATAGTTTATTTAGCATTCTAGAAATTAATTAGTAATTGATTAAATAGGTCTCGGAGGTTTTTGCTGGCACGGAGCGATCGTAAAAACTTCCAATGTGCAAGTCCTGCAAGAATATTATTGACTAAAACAGGGCTTAACTGTAAACATCAATCTCTGCTCTCTGGGCAGCAAATCCTGGACGGAATGTCTCCCCTTGGCGAATATAGGTCATTAACAACGCCTGTCTAAATCTATCCTGAGTCTGATTATCATGGGATTTATGGACATTATGACCATGTAGAAACACTACGGCTCCCTTGGGGACATACAAGTCTACTGGTATATAGCCCTTAGGTAATATAGTTTGTTGATAGATAGCATTGGGATCCTGCCCAAAGCTATTAGATATTTCGACTGGTTCCATAGGTAATACTGGCTCCAGATGAGTTCTGGGATAGGCAATAAGTCCTCCATTACTAGGATCAACATCCGTCAAGGCGCACCAAGCACTAGCAAATCCGTCCTGACTAGATTGGACATAGTAATTATCTTGGTGCATGACAAAGCCTTTGGTTCCGGGACGACCAAAGAAGAATTGGCTCTGGATAGCACTAACTCGGCCTTTTACTAATAATTCTAGAATTTGAAGGATTTTCTGATTTTTTAAAGCTGTAAGAAACCTAGGCTCAATTCGGTGAGGGTGCATAACTGGCTTTAAGCTACCATCTTGATAAGTAGGCAAACTTTTGGCTGCTTCAATAAGCTCATCACACTCTTGGGCAGTCCAAAGATTTGGTTCTATATGGTAACCTAACTCATGGTACTGTTCTAATGCCAACTCTGGGTTTTGTTTGAAGGTGACTTCATTATTAACGGTCAAGATATTCATAAAGAATTACAACTTTCATATTTTCACTAAGTTTTGATCTAGATTAGCTTTTATCTAGATATTTTCCAAGATTTTTGTAGCTTGGGCAAATCTTGAACATGATAGAATGTCTTGAGTATAAAAATATATTTACTAATTATTATTTTTAGGTAAAGAGTTTTGTCTTCTAAGCTTATCTCCTTCATAGTTTCTGGGCGTAATGACAATTACATGGGAAACTTCACCTACCGCCTCAGTACCTGTCTTAACTATATTGCCCACGGAGCCAAGAAACTAGGAAGACTTGCAGATGTCGAAATTATAGTTACAGATTGGAATAGTGAAATTCCCTTAGCTGAAAATTTGCCTTTATCGGCGGCCGCAGTAGAAATTTCTCGCTTTATTTACGTACCTCCAAAAGTTGCTAAAGTAGTCCAAAAACCTGATCAAGCTTTTTATATTACCTGTGCTGTTAATGTAGCTTTGCGCCGTGCTCAGGGAGAATTTATCATGTTAGTTAACGCTGACCTGCTCCTGCCCTACTACTCTCTGGCGATACTCCTCGACTTATTAGCAGGCAAAATAGATTTACCTTTAGACATTAATCAAACTTTCTTTTTTGGAGGGCGACACCACATTCCTTGGCAGGTTGTTCAAAACCGGCCTAGTTTACACGAGTGGGATCGCTATCTTCTTTTGCATGGGGCACAGCTACCTTTAGAACAGGGGCATTCTGGATTGGGAACTCATCTTTCAGCCCAACTTCTCCATCGAAATTTATGGCACAATTCAGGAGCCTATGATGAAAGTTTTTTCTACTGGGGCTGGGCAGATACGGAATTGACTTTAAGAATAACTCAGGAGTATCCTTGGTTACATTTATCTAGTCTTGGGGTTCAGTTATACGATATGGAGCATTGGGTTGAGAACCGACGCGCGCCGATCGATCGCAACCCCTACACGGTTAGCCCTACTATCAAAGTTAATAATGACAACTGGGGTTTGGGAAATTATGACCTAGAAATTCAACAGGCAAAAAATATAGTTGAAATTGTCGAATCCATACCAGAGTCCTACCAATTGGCAACCTGGGAACAGACAAGGGCAGAAGTTTTAGTGGAGATGATGGGCGATCGCACTACCAGCCAGGTGGAACACATCCAGCAGTTACTGGGCATCACCGCCCCAGATCAGGAAGTTCTCTACGCCCTAGCTTGGTATAGTCTGCATCATTCCCCTAAGATTTATTTAGAGTTTGGGGCAAAGTGGGGTTACACGGCAGCCTTGGTGGCGGGGGCTTGCCCGACGGTAGAATTTTATGGGATTGAATCTTGGCAAGAAGATGGGGGCGAACCTTCTCCTTACTACGCAACTAATATGTTGGGAAGGGTGAATTATCGGGGCTATGCAAGATTCGTGACAGGGGATCCAGTGACAGCGTTGAGTAGATTAGAAAATTCCTTTGTGGGGAAATGGGCGATCGATCTTGCCCTCGTCCGGGGAGATTTATTTGGAGTGGGAGTTTTGGAGCAACTAAATAATTTAATTCCTGCCCTAACTTCTGGGGGAGCTTTAGTATTCACCTGTAGCGATCGAGATTTATTTGAGATGGTTTATCAAGACATAGGACAGAAGTTTGCAGATTTAACTTATCTCAGATTTGCTAATACCTATACTTTCTTGATCTTGAAGGTATCTTTGCTGGATTAAACCTCTAGAGTCAAGCTAATCGTTCTATAATTTATAGTAACAACTAACTAATTTCGCACCCATAATCATGTCAGCTACTACTCCAACTTATAGTCGCACCTATCAAGTTACTTGGGAAAAACTACCCCCTGATTTTGTGCTGCCCGATGATCCTGTGGATAATATTAATCAACCCGCCCTTGCTGCTGCCCTCACAGAAAGTCTCCAGTTAGCTGGTAAACTGCCAGAAACTGCTCTCACTCCCACCAACTATGGCATCTGTGCTACCATCAACGGTAAATTTGCGGTTAAAGCTCCTGATTGGGCTTATATTTCTCAGATTGGGGTCGATCGCTCTGAAGTAATCCGTAGTTATACTCCCCGTCTCCAAGGAGAAATTCCCGCCTTAGTTCTAGAGTTTCTCTCGGATACCGAAGGGGGGGAATATTCCGTCAAAGAAACTTTTCCTGTTGGTAAATTCTTTTATTACGAACAGATTTTACAAGTACCAAACTACGGCATTTTTGAGCCTGAGAGAGGGGTTCTAGAATTGTATCGATTGAATGACCAGAAAAAGTATCAGCTAGAAGCTGCAAACTCTCAAGGCCGGTTTTGGGTTCCAGAAATGCAGCTTTTCTTGGGAGTCTGGCAAGGACAGCGAGAGAACCGTAATAGTCATTGGTTACGCTGGTGGGACGAGCAAGGGAATTTATTACTGTGGGGAATGGAGCGATTGGCTCAAGAACAGCAAAAAACTGAAATGGAGCGCCAACGGGCTGAAGCAGAAAGTCAGCGATCGGCACGATTGATGGCTCAGTTACGAGCGGCAGGAATTGAACCAGAATTATAGCAATTTATATTAGGTTAATTTGAATCATGTTTTAACTATGTATCCACCGGGACTACTGCACCAATCTAAGCGCTTAATAGTTATTTTCTGATCCGCAAAAAAATCATCGATCGCTTTACTTTCTCCTGCCCAAGGAGACACACTATAACCATCAAATAGGACAATTCCCCCAGTAACTACTCGCTGCCATAGACACTGTAAACCGAGCAAAGTTGGTTGGTAAAAATCAACATCAATATGTAGTAGAGAAATACGTAAATTAGGATTTTTCTCAATATATTCAGGGACAGTTTGTTGAATATCTCCCTTAACTAAAATAACCCTTGGTTTGTAGGGAATGAAGCGATCGCTGTCAAAGATATTAATAGCATCCTCTAATTGTTCTACAAACTCTGGGGGAAAGTAATCAAAACCAATAACTTTTTTTTGCCGATCGCCCATATTACGAATCTCTAGAAAATTTGCCCAAGACATCAAAGAGCCGCCCCGATGTACCCCTAATTCCACAATATCTCCGGGTAAGTTTATTACTTGCTGAAAAAACTCATAATGTGCTAGAAATCTCTTCAAAAAAGCTCGTCTTGTATAAATCTGAAAGTTGCGACAAATTTCTTGTTTAGGAACAGCAAAGGTATCAAAGTGCTCTTCTAGCATTTGCTCGATCGCATCATCAGCAGCAAAATTAGGAGGACATTCCGAAGTATTTTCTTCCATAGACTTATTTTTT
>JANMHD010000168.1:0-2626 GCA_031374985.1 Coleofasciculaceae cyanobacterium OTE_70_metabat_329
CCATACTTAGCATCGTAGGTAGCATCTGCATGGGAAGGACGATAAGCCTGCACCATCTCGGCGTAATCTTGGGAGCGGGTATCTTGATTTCTGACTAGGATAGCGATCGGTGTGCCGGTGGTTTTGCCCTCAAAGATGCCCGACAAAATTTCACAAGTATCTGCCTCTTTGCGGGGAGTAGTAATCTTACTCTGCCCCGGACGGCGGCGATCGAGTTCTCGCTGAATTTCCACTGCCGAAATTTCTAATTGGGGCGGACATCCATCAATGATTACCCCCACACCGCCCCCGTGAGATTCGCCGAAGGTGGTAATCCGAAACAAATGCCCAAAAGTACTACCCATTATTTTTAAGTTTTTAAATAAGTTTTTAAATAAGTTTTCAAAAATCTATGCAAGTTTCTCTTAGATTAACGTAACTTGGGTAGTTTGTGTTATACTGACTAAGGACTAAAAAATTGAAATATAATTTCAACAGGGGTTGCTAACTCAACGGTAGAGTACTCGGCTTTTAACCGATTTGTTCCGGGTTCAAATCCCGGGCAACCCATCTATAAAAATTAAATAAAATTCCCACGTCTACACATTTAACTAGCGGGCAATGCCCGCCTTACCCTGCATAATTTCTAGGCGTAAAAGTATCAAGGTCCAGCTAGGACTGCATCTTCCACATCTTGGCGACTCAGGGAATACTTAAAAGACCGCTGGATATTTCGGCCACTTTCTCCCGCCCGGAGATAATTTACAGTTAGCTCTTCTACTTCTAGATAAAGTTCTGCCCGCCAATCAGGTTGTTCTACTCGCCAGCAGTGCAATTGCTCCCGGTCTTGTTCACAGCCCATCTGAGTTAACCATTGTTCAATATCTGGCAGGGGATGATTATATAGAGGGGTATCAGCGGTAGGAAGGGGCATAGGATTTTGGTACTGTTTAGATTGTGGATAGGGTACAAAGCTTTGCGCCCTTGCTAAAACTTTTGATTACTTATTTGATTATAGGAAAAGAGAATACGGGAAAGTGGGGGAAGTAACTAGACTTGGGTTCTAGGGGCTTTGATTTTACTATTTTTAGGCTATCGCCGATCGTGACTGCTGTATCTCCTCTGGTCAAGCCCAAGCCGATCGCTAGAATCAAACAACCTACCAGGGCTAACCCTAAAAATAATAGAGCTGATATTTCCCCCGAAGAAAGGGGACGATCGCTGGGGTCAAGATAGGCAGAGGAACGGAAAGGTTTGGCTTGATTGACAGGGGTATTTAAATCTGTTGGGGGTTGAATAACATGATATTTGGAATATTTAAGCGATTGATCGTAGAGCGATCGCCTCTCGGGGTTGCTAAGAGTAGCATAGGCTTCATTAAGTTTGAGGAACTGGGCTGTGGCGATTTCTTGGGGCAGGGTAGTGGTATCTGGATGATAGCGTTTACTTAGCTCTCGGTAAGAACGGCGAATTTCTACAGGGGAGGCCGCAGGCTCCAATTCCAGCAGAACATAGTAGCTGGCAGGATTCCCCAAGGATTGATGGATTTGTTGCTGTCCTCGATCGTTCACTACTACCTACCTATACAAAATAAGCCCACATAAAATACCTTATCTAGCTAGTATACAACACCAAAATTGACTACTAGCAAAACAGGAAATAAAGAAGCAAAGATTATGCTATGTTACTTTTTGTAATGTTAATCTAACTAAGCTAACTGTAATTCAGAAGAACCTTTAAGGAGTATGGATATGATTGATGCAATTCCTGATGATATTAAGTTTGCGATGCAGTTTTTCCACCCAGTTATGATGTGGACATTGTTGGGTATATCTATCTATGCCCTATATTTAGGTATCCAAATTAGAAGAACCCGCAAGGCTGAAGGTGAAAAGAAGAAAGCCCTGATTCAAGGTAAATTCAACCTCAAACATGACCAAGTTGGCTCGATCGTCCTTGTACTAATGGTAGTGGGCAGTATTGGTGGTATAGGTGTTACTTATATTAATAACGGTAAATTATTTGTAGCTCCTCACCTTGTAGCTGGTCTGGGTATGACCGCTTTAATCGCCATCTCCGCCGGGCTATCTCCTCTGATGCGAAAGGGTAGTACTTGGGCAAGATATACCCATATTGGGTTAAATATGGTAATTCTGGGATTGTTTAGTTGGCAGGCTTTAACTGGTGTGCAGATTGTGCAACGCATCTTGACCCCAACTCCCTAAATTCAGATCACAGTTATTCAGTTATCAGTTACAGCAAATTGCAACCTAGCAAGCTACCGTTTTGATCTTATAGTCCCCCTTTGCAAGGGGGATTTAGGGGGTTATTTCTAGTTTTAATTGAACCAAAACTGCTTTATAAAAAAAGTAGGGTGGGCATTGCCCACCTTACAAAACTAACCAAAAATTCGCTACTAGCCAAGCACCGCCGATGGAACCAATCCATCCCCCCAAAAGAATAATAATCAGTTCCCCGATCGCTCTGCCCAGACCTCCAAAGGAACCTGATTCTGGTAGTCCGGTGCGGCGATCTTCTAGCATAATCAGGAATTCGTAGAGACATCCTCCACCAACGCCCAATAAAACTGCCCCGCCGATCGCCCCTAGGGGAATAAACAGCAAACTCCCCACAAAACCAAATTGCT
>JANMHD010000197.1:0-8131 GCA_031374985.1 Coleofasciculaceae cyanobacterium OTE_70_metabat_329
GCTTATTATCCTTAGCCTCAATAATGGCGATCGGGATATTTGGCTTGTAAAACAGCACATAATCAGCCCGCTTATTTTTAGCACGGGTATGCAACGGCCCCCGCACAAGGACACGCCCCTTAGTCAAGGCAAATTCTTCACGAATCTGGGTCACAATATCCCATCCGGCTCCCTCTAAGGCAGGAGTGATGTATTTGGTGCAAATATCACGTTCTGAGAATTGCTTTTTATCCATGCTTCATGAATTTCTCTATCCTTATGTATTCTAACCATCCTGAAGCAATTTAAGAATTTCTTTAATTCCTTAGCGATCGAGCCTTGTGGAGATGATCCCCTTTTGGTAATATTTAATCCTATACAGCTAGTAAAAAAAATAATTAAACTCGTCTGCCTTGCCTACAGATTTAGAGCAGGAGCCTTGGGATAACTAGGGGGGGCTAAAATAAACTTGCTGAAAAATAATCTCAGAATAAACTTTATATTAGAGGAAAGCTATGACCACTAAGCTGGATCGTGTGGTGATAATTGGGGTAGCGGGGGATTCTGGATGTGGAAAGTCCACCTTCCTCCGGCGCTTAACAGACCTATTTGGGGCTAGTTTGATGACGGTCATCTGTTTAGATGATTATCACTGTCTAGACCGGAAACAACGGAAGGAACAGGCAATCACTGCCCTTGATCCTAGAGCTAATAATTTTGACCTAATGTACGAGCAAGTTAAGGCTCTTAAAGATGGTCAGAATGTTAATAAACCAATTTATAATCACGAAACTGGTGAACTAGATCCCCCAGAAAAAGTTACACCCAATAAAATTATTGTAATCGAAGGTCTTCATCCCCTCTACGACAAGCGGGTAAGAGACTTAATTGATTTTAGTGTTTATCTAGATATCAGTGATGAAGTCAAGGTAGCTTGGAAAATTCAGCGAGATATGGCAGAACGGGGACATCGTTATGAAGATGTTATGGCAGCTATTAATTCTCGCCGTCCAGACTTTACTGCCTATATCGAACCCCAAAAAGAATTTGCAGATGTGGTAATTCAAGTATTGCCCACCAATTTAATTGCAGATGACAAGGAAAGAAAAATCCTCCGGGTGCGCCTAATTCAAAAAGAAGGGGTAGAGGGCTTTGATCCAGTGTACTTATTTGATCAGGGTTCTACTATTCACTGGCAGCCCTGTGGCCGTAAGCTCACTTGTAATTATCCCGGTCTGAAGATGTTCTATGGTCCTGATAACTATATGGGGAATGAAGTTTCTTTACTAGAAGTAGATGGAGAGTTTCAAAACCTTGAAGAATTGATCTATGTGGAGCGCCATTTGAGCAATACTTCTGCTAAGTATCAAGGAGAAATGACAGAGCTACTACTCAAGCGTAGGGATTACCCCGGCTCTAATAATGGGACTGGTCTATTCCAAGTTCTTGTGGGGCTAAAGATGCGGGATGCTTATGAAAAGCTGATAGAAGAAGTTCCTCAATTAATGGCAAAGGTTTAGTATCTTAAACCTCCAATTTCTTAAAGATTTTGGGGGTTTTAACTATTTTGTAATAAAGTTTGGGTCATGGTTGCTAGTTGTTCTAGTTGATTTTTCTGAGCATCAGCTTGTTTTTGATAATTAAGTTTTTTCTTGAGGGCGGCTCTGGCGAGGTCTTCCCTATTTTTTTGGAGTGCCTTTACTGCCACTTTTTGCCAATCTTGAGCTTCCTTGAGATTACGTTTATAGTCTGGTTGGATACTATTCCAAGTGACTTCGATCTGGGCGATCGCTTGATTGAGTAATTTTTGACCCTTAGCCGGAGTTGTCTCTCCTAAAGCCTCTCGGATGGGAACCTCAAGTTCTTCAGGATTCATTGTGCTGAGAACTGGTAGGATATCCCGCACTTGTTTACTTTCACTCACCCCTGTTTTACACCAAGTCGCAAAGTGTTCACAATTATTAAATAGAAGATTATATTTTTGTTCCCTAAGGCGACTGGTGGCTCGGCGGATCACAACATCTGGGGTAAAAGAGGTGGCATAGGAGCAGAGATAAATTTTATTCCCATCACTAAATATACCCATAGAAGTTCGTTCGATAGTCTCACTGCTTTTGCGATAATGGATCACTGTGCCATCACCACAATCAATGCCGTGATGTTCGTACACTCCTTGGAGGTTGAGAAATTCTCGATCGCAATAGATCTGATCGCCTCGTGCCATAAACAACCTTGCTGATTTTTAGTAATAAATTAATTACATGCTAGCTGCCCAATTACTCTTTAAGGGTTGGGATTTCCGCCCTAGATCATTTCACCACCAGATTAGTGCTTATTCCAGCAACTAAGAGAATAAATTCTGAATCGTAAAAACTACCCTATCACGAACAATCAAGCGATCGTTATAGATGCTATATTCACTTGCTAGCGTTGTTTTTGGCGGTTGTAAAATTCAATAAATATAGAAGAGGAAGTAATTAATTCTGAGGCGGATATGGGATAATTTTGGGAGGGAATTCAGGGGTTAACTAGTTTCTTTTCTAGCTAAACAAGGATACCCGTCAATAATAAAAAGCAGATAATGATTTTGAGGATTCATGGTTTTTACTGTAACCGAACAGACTTTTCCTAAAGAAGTTTTAGACTCACCACAACTAGTTTTAGTAAATTTTGGAGCACCTTGGTGTGGGTTATGTCGTTTAATTAATCCAATCATCCGCAGCTATGATGCTCAATGGAATGGAAAAATAAAACTGGTCGGGGTTAATGCTGATGAGAATTTTAAGTTAGCTAATACTTATCGGCTCAAATCTCTGCCAACCTTACTTTTATTTGCTGGAGGAAAGGTAGTAGAGCGCTTGGAAGGTTTTCATAGTCGGGATGATTTCCATAGATCTTTAGATGCGATGCTTTGTCATCAAGGTTCTAGAGTGGTGGAATCTAGCGAACGATAGATAAACTTTCTACGAGGGCAACTCTACCCCGGCGGACTCCATGAAGGAGGCGATCGATCGCTGCGCTTTCTTCTGGAGTTAAGCTGTCTTTGAGGAGGGCAGCAAGGAGGCCGTAGCGATCGGCAATGGTCAAGGAACCAGAGATGGCAGCAGCAGCGAACAATTCAGAAAGAGCGGAGGGGAGAATGTCTAGTTGAATCATAGCTTTGACCTTTTTTGGGGAGTTGAACTCTACTCCTTTAGTATGGAGGAATTGCTGGAAACAATTAGTGATGGATTGAGTGTTTTCACGGTGATTAATTAGGTGGAATTTAGTGATGAAATTAGACTTTAGCTAGTGATTTTGATCACTAGACCTCCTATAATTCATCCAAATAGAGGCCTTGCACTCCTACGCCAGAAGAACTAGAACGGTAAAAACTATGACTAAAAATCTTTCGGTTTCTTTTGCTTCTCTAGGATCATCTTTGGGGGTATCTCTAGCAGCGATCGCTTGTTTTGGGGCAATAGTGGGGCTACAGATGCCCAGACTGCAAGCAATTCGTACTACTGGAGATACCATAACTCCTGCCCAAATCAAACAAGATTTAGCCGCCGAAGAAGTCCGTCTCCAGTTATGGCGGCGGATACCTAGCTTTGGTTTTGATAATTTATTAGCTGATTGGGTATTCCTTCAGTTCGCTCAATATTTTGGGGATGATCCAGCGAGGGATCAGAATGGTTTTGGGTTGAGTCCTAAATATTTTGAAATTATTGTCGATCGAGATCCCAAATTCTTGGGGGCTTATGTTCCTTTAGCGACAAGTATCTCTCTCTATGCAGCCCAGCCAGAAAAATCAATCGCCCTAATGAATCAAGGACTCAAATCTATGACTCCCCAAGCTCCTCCTCGTTCTTACTTTGTGTGGCGGCTGAAGGCGATCGATCAACTTTTATTTCTCGGTGATGGTGTAGGAGCAAAAAACTCTTTCCTTACCAGTGCTGCTTGGGCTAGTACTTACTCAGACCAAGAATCTAAAACCCTCGCCGCCGCTTCTCAACAAACAGCCCAATTTTTAGCCCAAAATCCAAAAAGTAAAAATGCACAAGTGATGGCTTGGATGATGGTGTTGAGCAATGTTCCCGATGAGCGGACTAAAAAAATTGCCATGCAGCGCCTAGAATCTTTAGGAGCAAAGTTAGTGACTAATCCTGATGGTTCGGTGAGCGTTCTTAGTCCTCCTACAGATTAGTTTGACATCCTCTTTTGTAGTCAACCATGTATCAAGTTTTAATCTAATCTCTAATCTTCAAAAAATGGATAATCTTGCCCAAACCCTGCACCAGCGCCGGGAAAAATTAGCCAAAATGATAGACTTTCCGGTGATTCTCTGGTCTGGGGGAGCTAGTCCCCGGAACTTTCCTGCCAATCGCTATCCTTTCCGGGCCAGTAGCCATTTTTTGTACTTTGCAGGTTTGCCCTTAGAAAATACTGCTATCCGTATCCATCAAGGCAGAATGGAGCTTTTTATGAATCCTCCTAAGGAAGGTAGTGCGCTCTGGCATGGGGAGACACCCCACCCAAGAGAAATTGCCGATCGCTTAGGGGCTGAAGCTGTGTATACAATGAATGAGTTGATCTTGCACACTGCTGAGGCGGCAACTATTCCCGTTCAAGATGTCAAGACTTACCAAAAGCAAATGCTGATTCTCGATCGCACCCTAACTCCTGCCCATCAACCCACAGGTACTGATCTAGAACTAACTAAGGCAATTATTAACCTCCGGCTCTGCCATGATGAAGCAGCCCTAACCGAACTCCGCCAAGCTGCCGCTGTTACTGTCCAAGCTCACCAAATTGGTCGAGAGGCAATTACCCAAGCCCAGACTGAAGCTGAAGTGAGGGCAGCTATGGAGGCAATATTTACTAACCATCAGATGACCTGTGCCTACAGTAGTATTGTCACGGTTCATGGGGAAGTTTTGCACAATGATCATTACCATCATTCCCTGGAAGCTGGAGATTTAATTCTTATAGATGTGGGAGCAGAAACCGCCACTGGCTGGGCTGGAGATGTCACCAGAACTTGGCCCGTATCGGGTCAGCTATCTCCTACTCAACAGGCGATCTATGATGTAGTCTTGGCTGCCCATGATGCCTGTATTCAGTCCGTGGCTCCCGGTGTGGAATATCGATCGATTCATCTGTTGGCAGCCCATATCCTTGCCCAAGGTTTAGGAGACTTAGGTATTCTGAAAGGCAGTCCCGAAGATTTAGTCGCTCAAGATGCCCACGCCTTATTTTTCCCCCACGGGATTGGCCATTTATTAGGTTTGGATGTCCATGATATGGAAGATTTGGGGGATCTAGCCGGCTATGCTCCCGGCAGAACTAGGAGTGATCGCTTTGGCCTAAAGTTCCTCCGTCTTGATCGCCCTTTACAAACTGGGATGGTAGTCACGATCGAACCCGGTTTTTACCAAGTTCCCGCAATTCTCAACCATGCTCCCACACGAGAAAAATATCAAGGCCTAGTTGATTGGGATTGCCTAGCAAAATTTGCTGATGTCCGAGGGATTCGGATTGAAGATGATGTATTAGTTACTGCCTCAGGCCGGGAAGTTTTAACCAGTGCCTTAGAAACCCATTAAACTAAGGGCAAAATAATCTCTAATTCTGTACCTAGGGGTGTTTCAGAATCCCTAGAAATTTCCGGCAGGGGCGATCGCAATTCTAGTCTGCCCCCATGCTTGGCGGTGACAATCCA
The DNA here is from genome assembly GCA_031374985.1 of Coleofasciculaceae cyanobacterium OTE_70_metabat_329. Classification (GTDB taxonomy): domain Bacteria; phylum Cyanobacteriota; class Cyanobacteriia; order Cyanobacteriales; family JAAUUE01; genus JAAUUE01. Next base: position 5,681 of record JANMHD010000197.1, read on the forward strand.
GTAGGTTAAAGCCCAACTAGTTTCCTTCAAAAAACGGCGATCGCCAGAAAAAGAATCCAAGAGTTTTTGCTTCCCCAAGGGCGATAAGGCCAGACCATTATGGGCAATACAAATAGAAACCCAGCGAGAATCAGATATCTCTGCCTGAATTTGTTTACCTGCATAAATATTAGTCGTGATAGTAATAGCAGGAGATTTAATCCTTACTAATTGAGGCTCTGAACCATAGCGGTCTAAATTATTATTTAATAATACATCTACAGCATTACCCAAAATATTAATAAATACCTGATTAAGTTGTCCTACAAAACAAGTAACTGGGGGAAGATAGCCATAGTTAGTAATAATTTCAATATCTTTTTGCAGCCGACTTTTTAACAAAATTAAAATACTATCAAGGCACTGATGTAGATCGGCGGGTTTTGGATACACATCATCAAGATGACAGAAATTTTGGAGGCTTGTAACCAACTTTTTTAAGCGCTCCGCTCCGGTTTTAATACTAGAAATTGTCTGGGGCAGATCGGCTTGGAGAAAATCAAACTCAATACTCTCTTTTAAATCAGTAATTTCAGTAATTATTGTTGAATTATCTACTGCTGGAGGAGAATCTGTTACCGATCTATCATAGGTTTTGATTAGTTCTAGTAATTGCTCCGTATATAAATGAATATAATTTAAATTTCCCCAAATAAAATTAACTGGATCCAAAATCTCATGGGCTACCCCATCGACTAATCTGCCTAAACTTGCCATCTTTTCTATTTGGATCATCTGAGACTGATTCTGTTCATAGCGCACCTGAGCCTCGATACCCCGAATTTGCCAGTCTGCTACGTATAATTCTTGCAGGTCTAATAAATAATAAGTATCCCTAGAATTGAGGTTAGCACTAGGGGCAGCAGAATTGCCGGAATCTTCTAGGAGAGTTGGAAACATTTGAATGACGATCGGTTCCCCTGATAGTTCTGGAGAACGGCGGAGGGCTAACTGGGTGGTAGTGAGGATCGTAGTGCTATGAGGTACGATTAAATTTTTAATTTGGGCATAGCTATACAAAACTCGGAGGGGCTGTTGCAGAAATAGTTTTAATCCTTGGGGGCGCAATAGATATTCCAGGAATCTGCGTCGAGAAATCATGCCGATAAATTTACCCTCCTCTACCAAAATCACCCCCGGCAAGAGGGAATGTTGCTCAAAAATGGTGGCAATATCTTGTCCCCGATAGCTAGTTTCCACCGCAAAATTGTAGAGGGGCAAATCTCCTACGGTAGAGCCAAGACTCAAATCCTGATTTTTTGGGGATGACACCAGAATTGGGGAGGGGAGCGTTGGCGTTAGCCTTGCGGAGCAATATCGAGGCACTTTAGGCATAATAAAAGTTACTGATGAACAAGGAATCAGGACAGAAGTTAGAAATAATCTATAAACTCAATACAGTTCTTATTATCCGTAGAGGCACGGATTACTTTCATCTAGATTGAGACAGGTTCCTAAAATTAATTCCAGAATAATAGTTAATATCACCATATTTGTAGGATAATAGTTAATATCACCATATTTAATGATAGCAATTTCCCCAAGATATCCTAAACCGCTTATATCTGAGAGGTTATGGCTGTTTCATCCCTTTTATCTCTAAATTATGATATGAACCAATTAACACAACTGAAATCTATTATCCAGCAAGCTCTAGATGAAGATATTGGGACAGGAGATATTACTAGTTTGGCCACTATCCCGGCGGATTTGCCATGTCAGGGACAATTTATCGCTAAGGCCGCAGGAGTGATTGCCGGGTTGGAGGTGGTGCAATGGACTTTTGAGTTGGTGGATCCCCAGATTAAGTTTGTTCCTCAAGTTCAAGACGGGGCAACAGTGAGCGATCGTACTATTATCGGCACGGCCTCTGGCTCTGGTTTAACCCTCCTCCAAGGAGAACGGGTGGCGTTAAATTTCCTACAACGGATGTCAGGTATTGCTACTTTGACCCAAAAATTTGTCCAAGGGGTAGCAGGAACGCCGGCGGTAATTTTAGATACTCGCAAGACTGCCCCCGGTTTGCGGTTGTTTGATAAGTGGGCTGTCCGGCTAGGGGGCGGGCAAAATCATCGCTTTGGTTTAGACGATATGGCCTTGATCAAAGATAACCATATTACGGCAGCGGGGAGCATTACGGCGGCGGTGGCCAGGATGCGATCGTACTTACAGGAAAAAGTTTATCAGGCGAATCCATCTATAGCCAAGATACCCATTGAAGTGGAGGTGAAAAATCTTGAAGAATTAAAAGAGGCTCTGGGTCTGGGGGTCGATCGCATCATGCTCGACAACATGAGCTTAGACTCTATGCGCCAAGCCGTTGCTCTTACCCAAGGAGCCGTTCCCCTCGAAGCCTCTGGCAATGTCAACCTATCTAGGGTGGGAGCGATCGCCCAGACCGGAGTTGATTAC
>JANMHD010000212.1:0-13008 GCA_031374985.1 Coleofasciculaceae cyanobacterium OTE_70_metabat_329
ACTTTAATTGCAGGACAAGAAAAACCTCTACCCCGTCCTTCTCCTAGGGGAACAGTAAAACAGTTGGAGAAATTATTAGGTTCTATAGTTACGTAGTTTTTTAGGCGTGAGATTAAACTATGCCACTAATCTCACGGGGTGGCAAAGCAGCCAGAATTCTAATTAGGAATAGCGCAGGAGGAATATCAAAAAATGTATCTATGTCAGCTAATCAAGAAGCCGCAAATTTATCTGTAGGAACTTTAATAGCTGATCGCTACCGTATCCTCCAAGTACTAGGAAAAAGTGAATTTGGTCAGACAATTTTGGCGATCGATCAAACCTCTTCTTTAGAAGTTCCTTGTGTACTTAAAAGCATTTTTAATATTACCGCTGCTCCAGTAATTACCTTAACGATTAGCCAGATTGAAACTTGCCCAATACCTCAAATCTTAGCAGAATTTATCGATCAAGGTATTTTTTATCGAGTCTGGGAATATATATTGGGAGAAAATCTTTCCATTATCCTAGCCAACCAAGAAATTTTTACCCCGCCAGAAGTTTGGCAAATTCTTACTAGCCTATTACCCGTGCTGCACCAAATCCATAGCCGGGGCATTATTCATGGAGATATTAAACCAGAAAATATTATTTGCCGCTTTCCCCCCACAGATTTTGTCCTTGTTGGTTTAGAAGGACTAAAAAATTCCCCTTATCTCACCCCCCTATCCTCATCAATATTGCCCCTAACTGGCAGCCCAGCCTACGCCGCCCCAGAGCAACTAGCAGGCAAGCCAACCTTTGCTAGTGATCTCTACAGTCTAGGCGTAACTTCTATCCATCTCTTGACAGGAATTCATCCCTTCAGCTTGTTTGACTTTGTGGCTCACCGATGGACATGGCGGGATTATTGGCTGCCAGAGGTTAATCATCCTCATCAAGAGCAGGCAAACCGGGAACGACAACAACTAGCCGAGTTCGTCGATCGCCTGATTGCCCCCGCCCTCAATCAAAGATACAATTCTGCCCTAACAGCCCTCAATCACCTCCAAACATTACAAAGCAAGCCTAAAATTTTCCCCTCAAAGTTTATGAATATCCCCGCCGGGAAATGCACCGCTACCCTTTTGGGTCATCAAGGTTTATTTGCTGGGATTAATGCCGTGGCCATCGCTGCTGATGGCCAGACCCTTGCCAGTGCCAGTGATGATAAGACTATCCGTCTGTGGGATTTACCTACGGGGAAGGAGCGATCGATCCTTCGTAGTCATAGTAATTTTGTGAGATCCGTCGCCTTTCATCCCACCCAGTCCCATCTCCTTGCCAGTGGTAGCAAAGACCGCACCATCAAACTTTGGGATACCAACCGGAGAGAAGTATTGCAAACTCTCACCGGCCACCAAAATCATGTTAATACCGTGAGCTTCAGCCCTGATGGGAAAATCTTAGGTAGTGGCAGTGCTGACAAAACTATCCAACTATGGCATTATCACACCGGGGAAATCGCTACTATCCTTAAGGGACATACCTTGGGTATCCATGCGATCGCCTTTAGCGCCCAAGCTCCTCTGTTAGCTAGTGCCAGTGCTGATACCACCGTAAAGCTGTGGAATTTGACCACTGGGGAGTTAGATTTTACCCTCACTGCCCATACCGCTGCGGTGAAAGCCCTAGCCTTCAGTCCCGATGGGAAGTATTTAGCTACTGGGGGAGAAGATCGTACCATTCAGATCTGGGATATAACATCTTATCAATGTCTCCATACTCTATCAGGGCATCCTTGGGATATTTCTGCCCTCATCTTTGCAGATATCTCTGGTTTGCCCTCAAGGAACACAAAATTTAACGCAGATATTTTACTTAGTGGCAGTTGGGATAAAACGATCAAATTATGGCAGATAAGTACAGGAGAAAATCTAGATACTCTAGAGGGTCATAGGGAGGCAGTGAATTGCCTTGTAGCTTACAAAAATCTAATTATTAGTGGTAGTAGTGATTCAACTATCAAGCTATGGAATTACGAGGGGAAATAGTTGATGATAACTGCCATTTTATTTAACATCAGTTCGGGATAGGAAATACTCCTGATACCATTTTACGAAAACCATAACTATTATCGCTGGCTGAGGGTCGTCGAATTTATGCTGAGCGTTGTCGAAGCAGCCAAAAATCCACCACAAATCTTCGATCGCTTATCTTCATTTGTAGCGGAAATATGCCCTTCAACTACTTCGACTACTTCGACTACGCTCAGTACAAGTCCGCTCAGGGAAAGCCTCTAGGCTTAGGAGCAAAGCTCTTGCTTAAACCGAACTCCTCCTGTTATTTACAGCAAACTTCATTCAAGTGTAGCAGTAGGAGTCCCCTGAATCCCCCTTAAAAAGGGGGACTGGAAGATTTGAAACGTAGTTTATGAGGTTTACGATCGCAATCCCTAGACTACTTGTTCTACCTCAACAATTTCCGGAATAAATTCCCGGAGGCGGCGCTCAATCCCCATCTTCAGGGTCATCATAGAGCTAGGGCAGGAGCCACAAGCCCCTTGGAGGCGGACTTTAACTACAGGCCCATCTAGTTCTACTACTTCTACATTACCGCCATCAGACATTAAATAAGGGCGGAGTTCATCCAGAACAGTTTCCACATTTTCCAGTGTCAGAGCCATAGTTGCCATATATTTACCTTTGTTACATTATTTATTAGCTACAGGAATTACCCGAAAGCTATATATCTATTGGGGCGCAAGGCTTTGCGCCCTTAATCGAATGACTTTGTATCTCTAGTCTAGCTTATAACCCGACTTTCCCCCCGACTAGAAAGGTAAGCCAAGCCTAGACACAGTAGAGCATTAATTATCAGAAAACTCCGAGCAATTAACCCCTCCCCTAAACCCCAAACTTGAGGATCCACCACTGCATTAACTATCAGGCAGCTAGTTACACCGATCGCTGTACCGATGGCAAATTTCTTACCTTGAGGATGTCCTAACAATAGGGCAATTAAGCCGAAGGGAATCAGCACACTAGCAAAGAGGGGATTGAGGGCAACTCCTCCAGTCAAAGCATTCCCTAGTTCAGGAATAGAACTACCTAAGACTCGAAAAGGTGCTTGGGGTAGGTCGAAAATGTATAGCCCCCGGAGGAAAAATAAGCCCGAACTTCCGGCAACTAACCCAGTGGCCAAGCTCCAATTGAAGGGGAAGTAAACCCGTAGCAGCCAAGCTAAAAAGTAGGAACCAAGCACCATCCCAACCTTGGGTAGCAGAGCTACGGCTCCGCCATCAATCCAGAAGCGGGGGCTGAGATAGCCATTATCCCGGAGCCACCGGAAAAAGTCTTGGAAGGTGATCTGACCCCGCACAGCTAATTTAACTGCATTCCCGGCATCTAGCTGACCGGCTCCGTAGTGGTTTAGGGGATCTTCGGTGACATTTCTCGCCGCTTGTTTGAGGACGTTCAAAATTTGATCTGGTTCAGTAACTCCACTAGCTTTGATTAAGGCTGCTACTCCGGCTACGTGGGGCGCCGCCATACTTGTACCTTGGTAGCCCAAGAAAACTGGTTCTTTGGTAATAGGATCGATCGTATTTTGGAGAATTTTTGCTTCTTCACTACCACCGGGAGCAGCAATATCTACTCCAGCTCCAAAATTAGAATAGGGAGCTTTTAAGCCCCCCGCATCTAGGGCAGCTACCCCGATCGCATGGGGATAGCGAGCTGGATAAGCCGCAGATTGTTCCCCAGAATTACCCGCAGCGGCAACTACGACCACGCCTTTGCTGTGGGCATAATTTATTGCTTGTTCTAGGAGTTCACTTTCCCCTGCACCCCCCAGACTAAGGTTAATCACATCGGCTTTATTATCGGCAGCAAAGCGAATCGCCTCGGCAATATCTGCCACAGTCCCCGCCCCACTTTCATCCAACACCTTGAGGGGCATAATTGTAGCTTGGTAGGCAATGCCAGCAACACCGTAATTATTATTAGTAGATTGGGCGATCGTCCCCGCCACATGGGTTCCATGACCCACATCGTCTAGGGCTTCTACCTTATCGTGAACAAAATCATAACCCTTAGTAAATTTTGTATCTTTCAAATCGGGAACCGGACTTACTCCGGTATCAATCACAGCAATTATTACCCCATTTCCCTGAGTTTCTTCCCAAGCAGATTCTACATTAATACTCCGAAAGTTCCATTGCTGGCTGTATTCTGGGTCATTAGGGGCAGCAAATTGCTGGTAGATATAATTAGGTTCGATATATTGGCTATCTTTAGCGATCGCCGACTTTTGCAATTGGGCCAACTTAGTCGCATCACCCTTGACTATATAAACATGGTCAGTTTGCGAAAATTCACTATTGAGGCGGGGAGTAACTTGAAATTGCTGACTGAGGCTCTGGAGTTCTTGGGCTAGTTGAGTGGGAGTAAGATCATCCCGAAAGTTTAGGACGATCGAGTTATATTGGCCCGACTGAGATAAACCGGGAAAACTTGCCACTGCCCAGATCAAACCTAAGAAAAATAAACTAAATATTAAAAGCTTTTTCATAATTGGTGTCAAACTACTGGATTATTTCCCATGATATCTTCTGGCTCAAAGAATCGCATCCTTAACTTACTTTCTGGGATGCCAAAAAAGCTTCGATCATCAGGGGCTGGGGCTGATGAATATAATAACCTTGGGCATAATCTATGCCGATCGCCAGTACCTTCTGCCAAACCTCCTGATTAGTAACATACTCTGCAATGGTTTGCATCCCCATCACCTTACCAATCCGGTGAATCGCAGCAGCAATCTCAGCATTAGTTGAACTATCAACAATATCTTTGATAAACTCCCCATCAATTTTCAGATAATCAACCGTGAGATTTTTTAAGTAACCAAAGGAAGACATGCCGCTGCCAAAATCATCCAGAGAAAAACTACAACCCAACTCCCGCATCTGCCGAATGAAGCGACAAGTTTTAGTGATATTGGCGATCGCGACCGTCTCTGTAATCTCAAAGCAGAGGAGACGGGGAGGAATTTTGTGGAGGGCAATTTGGCTAATCAGAAATTCCCAGAAACTTTCCTCATTGAGACTAGCACCGGATAAGTTGATGGTAAATAGGGCACAACGTTGATGGTGACGTGGAGAGTCACGATAGGCATCCCAAAGTTCTTCCATACTAAAGAGAGTTTTAACTACCCAGCGATCAATACTGGGCATAAGTTGGTAGGATTCAGCAGCAGGCATAAACACCCCTGGGGTAATTACTTGGTTATTTTTATCCACTAGGCGGAGGAGAATTTCGTAGTGTTCTTCCCGATGCTTAATATCTAGAGGGGTAACATTTTTATCTCTAGAGTCCATCACATATTTTGGACAGTGTAGGGGAGCGATCGTCTGATAATAAAGGCGAAAACCACCAAACTCCAGAGCTTCTTGAATCTTTCCTGCCCATTCCATCTCCCCATGATGCTGGTGTAGATAAATATCTTCTGCTTGATACACATAAACTCGGTTACGCCCTTGCTCCTTTGCCCTATAGCAAGCCGCATCTGCCCTGCTTAGCATCTGAGTAATATCAGCACTATTACTTGTGACGGCTGTAATTCCTACGCTAGCTCCGAGGGTAAATAGCTTGTCTTGCCAAACAAAGCGAAAACTCTTAATAATATCCACCAGATTTCGTAAAATAGGAATTGCGTCTTCCCACTGACAACCGTAGAGCAGAATTGCAAATTCATCTCCGCCAAAACGAGCAATTAGGTCTGTCTGCTGGAGGTTATCTTGTAACAGCATACTAATTTGCCGTAGCAGCTCATCCCCGGCAATATGACCACTAGTATCATTCACTACCTTGAACCTATCCAAATCCATGAATGCTAAGGTATGTTCCCGTTTTTCTCTCTTGGCAGTAGCGATCACCCGCCGGAGATAGCGCTCAAATTCTCGCCGATTAGCGAGGCCGGTCAGGGGATCATAACTGGCTTGCCACGATAACTGTTGAGCCATTTTTCTAGACTCGCTTACATCACGGAAAACCACTACTGCTCCCATAATCTCGCCTACAGAGGAACGAATAGGAGCGATGGAATAGTCAATAGCAAATTCTTTCCCGTCCCGGTTTCTTAACAGGTCACGATCAGGGGAATGATGGACTTGCCCAGTCTGTAATACTTTTGTTAGTAGATTCTCTTGGAAGTCTTTAGTCTGCTCTTCAAGGATCCAGAATACTTCAGCAAAATCTTGCCCTGCTGCGTCGGTACTAGTGCAGTTGGTAAGTCTCTCTGCTACTGGATTAAGATTCTTAATACAGCCCTGAGCATCGATCGTAATAATTCCCTCATTGATAGATTGCAAGGTGACGTGGGCTAATTCTTTCTCCAGAAATAATTCCCGTTTTATTTTCTCCCGCTCTTCTAGGTAGTGGATTAACTTTTGAGTGAGTTTGTAGGTAATTACCATCGCCCCTCCACCCAAAAGAAATATAAAAAACATGAAATAGCTCCAGCTTAATTTTTCCTGTTGGTAATTAGGCCGGGGGCTACTGATCTGAAAGATTAGAGCCGGACTGCCATAATAATCCTTGAGAAGCAGGTAGTCATAGCTAGTAGATTCATCGGCGGCATGGATCAAGGCTAGAGATTTTTGATTAATCTTGATTTTTCTTAGGTCGTAGGGAGTTAAACTCTTGACAGAAATAGGCAGATTACTAATTAATTGGGGTGGAAAATTTACTTCAACTTTAGTATCAATTATTTGGGGGGATGTATTACTAAATACAACTCGATCGATCCCTGATCTAGTTATTGATTCTGGACTAAAATTATTTTGTAAATACCTTTGATCGGGGGTGGTAATAAAATTGTAAGTATCATCCCAACTAGATAAGTTTGTATTGTTAGTATCAAGAGTATTTAGTTCTTTGGCGATCGCCTCTAAAGCCCGATCTATGTTTTGTTGGGTTTGTTTTTTTTCTATTGTCAAAAAGTTTTGCCATAGCAATATGGAAGCGATCGCCCCTAGAGAACCAGTCAGGCAAAAAATTGATAAGGATATCAATAGAGGAGTCCTGCAATGCAGGGAATATTTTTGCTGCGGCGATAAAATTAGGCTGATTTTGGGCAGTTTCACTTTGTTTAGAAAAGTAAATTTTCACTAATTGTAATTGATTGTAACAGAATCTACCTTAAGCCTAGAATGCAAGCTACGTAAATTATTACTCTTTATATTCTCAATAATTATTCTCCCCCAAAGGACTAATATTTAAGAACAGCTACAAAATACCTATAAAATATCAGCTGTTTTTTGGGTGCGGCCTATGACAAATTTATACATCAATTCCAGAAAAATAGAACAATTTCGCCAACTCCAACAGCAACTACGCGATCGCCCCGGCACTTGGAATGAGCAAGAAGAGGGAGATTGTGATGTATTGATCGTTCCTTCCCTAAGTTTTGATCAACAGGAATTATTAAAAATTGATGGGCATATGTACTACGAAGAACGGCTACTATGTTCTTTAATTCGACTGCATAATCCCCAAACTCGGCTAATTTATCTCTCTTCTCTGCCCATCTCGCCCATAATTGTGGAGTACTATCTCCAGTTGCTGCCGGGGATTTCCTTTTCTCAGGTACGCGATCGTCTTTTGCTCTTATCGGCCTACGATAATTCCCCCATTCCCCTAACTCAAAAAATTCTCGATCGCCCCCGACTCCTAGAAAGATTGCAGCAAAGTCTCCGACCGGGGAAATCCTACATGGTTTGCTACAACTCCACTGTGCTAGAGCGGGAACTATCCAGCCGTTTAGGAATTCCTGCTCTTGCCTGCGATCCAGAACTACTAGAATGGGGGACTAAAAGCGGGAGTCGAGCAATTTTTGCTGAGTGTGGTATTCCCCATCCTCAGGGTAGCCACCTAGTTTGGACACCAGAGGATTTAGCTGAAGTTACAGCGGAGGTATGGGAGAATCAGCCAGAGTTGCAGAGAATAGTTATTAAGCTGAATGAAGGTTTTTCTGGGGAAGGTAATGCCCTCTTGGATCTCCGGATGATGTCTAAAATAGCTCCGGGCGAAGCCTCCCATGGCCAGCGAGTAGCAACGATTCAAGCTCAATTTGCTAATTTAGGATTTCAGGCTGTGGCTGAAACATGGACAGGTTTTGCCCAGAAAATTCCTCTGCTAGGGGCGATCGCCGAAGCTTTTATTGAAGGGGAGGAAAAGCGATCGCCTAGTGTCCAAGGCTATATTACCCCTAGAGGGGAGGTGGAGATTCTTTCCACCCATGATCAGATCCTTGGGGGTAGGGATGTCCAGATTTATCTAGGTTGCCGTTTTCCTGCCGATGAAAATTATCGCCTGCAACTTCAGTCTCTAGGGATGAAAGTTGGGCAAGCTCTAGCTGCCAAGGGTGCAGTGGAGAGATATGGAGTAGATTTTGTGGCCACCCATTTACCTAGTGGAGCATGGGATTTACAAGCGATCGAGATCAATCTCCGCAAGGGCGGTACAACTCATCCCCTCATGACTCTGAAATATTTAACCAATGGCTATTACAACCCCAAGGATGGACTATTTTATAGTAAACAAGATAGCCAGCAACAACGCCCCAAATATTACATCGCTTCAGATAATCTCCAAAAGCCCCAATACCGAGGACTTCTGCCCCAAGACTTGATAGATATTATCGCCTACCGTAACTTACATTTTGATAATAGTAGTAAAACCGGGAATGTATTTCATCTCATCACTGCTCTCTCGGAGTTTGGTAAAGTCGGCTTAACAAGTATTGGAGACTCCCTAGAAGAGGCAGAGGCTTTCTATGCTCAGGCGATCGCCGTCCTTGATGCTGAAACTAGCCCAGATCAAAAAATCTCCCGCCCCACTTTACCTAAGACTTGAGTCTAAAATTAAAATTTGTGTTAGGATGCAGTAGTTCTCTACAGGAATGCAGGAGGTGATGCTCATGATTGAAGGTAGTAAATTCATGGGTCTTCTGGTTGGAAAAGTCCGGCTGTGCGCCGGGGCTGTACTCTAGGAGTTAGCCAATAGCCTCCCTTAGGGTTTATCTCTTTGAGAGGTTTAGGTACTCGTTACTTGTTGGCTGATCTGGGGTTCCTCCCGGCAGTCTAGGTTCCAACCGCAAGATCCGCTAGACCGCTCTCATTGTTAGCCCAGTCAGTTTTGGACTGGTTGGCAGTGGGAGCGGATAGTTTTTGTAGAAGATACCAAGAATTATTAGCAGTAGCAATAACTGAAAATCAAGTCACAATACCTATTCCCTCTACGTAGTACTTTTCTTTTCCAGCTTGTTTTGGATAAACTCTAAATCTACTTCCAAAATTTGAGCCACCTGAGCTATAGATAAACCAGCCGCTAATAACTTTGGTAGTAGCTCCAACTTACCTTCCAACTTACCTTCCAACTTACCTTCCAACTTACCTTCCAACTTACCTTCCAACTTACCTTCCAACTTACCTTCCAGTTTTGCCTCTTGATAAACCTTAGTTTGTTTCAAGTCACTTAAGCTAAACATAGTTTCAATCTCCTCTCGGCTAAGATTAGTAAATTTATATACCAGCACAGTTTCGATCAAGTCAAGAATTTTTCTACATTGGTTAGGATCAAAAATTTCTTTTCGTACTTGCCGTACTAAATTCGGAGTTTCTAAAATAGCCTTTTCTTGGCTATCTACTACTAATTGTACTATCCCTAAACTAATTGGTAAGTCTTGTATTGTCTTCAGTTCATCTAAATAAACCACCTTGAGCTTTGATTGCAATTCTAAATACTGGATAGATAAGCTGGGGTCAAGACTACGGGAAGCAAAAATGGCTACAGCACACCAGTTATTTTCAGATTGATATTGTCCCAGGTAACCAAAAATTTCGGCAAATAAACGCCGATAGAAATCTGGTTTGGGTTGAAATTGGACTTCGGCAAAGTAAATAATATCTGTGGCACTTTCTCCCTGAGGCAGAAATATGCCATCAAACCTACGTGCTAACTCTTTAATCTCTCTTGACGAAAATTCATAGTTTGCTGCTTGATGTGGTGATATGCCAATTAATTCAAACAGCAAAGTAGGGAATACTTGAAATAGGCTATAGAAAATGCTGTCAGTTCTCATGATTAACTCATGCTGAATTTGTAACAGTTGTAGAAGTGTTTATAACAACTATTCTTCATATTCTGGTTCCTTTTGAGCTTCAGGTATAGGTTCAGGCAACTTTTCAGGAATAGGAATATTAATCTTGGGGGGAATGTAGGGTTCGGCTTCATCATCCCAAGCATCGCCGTCTATTTTTGCTTCTCCAAAAGATTCTACGTAGGAAGTTTCTTCGTCTGGTTCATCTACATAGCGAGCTACGATCGGCCGATCGCTCACCTCATCACCCCAGTTATCCTCTTCATCTTCTTCGTAGCGGATGGATTCTAATTCCCGTTGCTGATATTTCACTGGAGGAGCTTCTTCCTGCCATTCATCTTCTTCCCATTCTTGGGTAAGGGCGATCGGGGGTTGAATTGGTCTTTCAGCAGGGCGGAGGGGAATCCCCGTACCAATTAGGTTATCTTGTCTAACCTTGGGGGTGTAGTAGGATTCTTCTTCATCTCTCTCCCACGGGGGTTTACCAATCCCTAAGCCTTCCAAAACTCCTACAGTTAGCTGAACTAATCTTTCTTCTGCCCCTTCAAAAACGATCAGGCGATTTGGCCCACTGCTGACGATCTCTTCGATCGGCAATTCGTAGGTGCTGAGGACTCGATCGGGGATTTGGGGAATACCCAAGGAGGCTAAGATTAAAGAAGAAACCTGTCCATTTTCACTATTAAACTTGTAGCTTCTGACCCTGCCTAGGGGTTCGCCACTCTCGGTAATTACTTCACAATTAATTAAAGTACTGTAGGCATCAATATCAATATCTTCCACTACATCCTCGTTATCTACAAGAATGACATCGCCAATTTGACTAATACTATCAAGGAGCATATAGCGGGGCATTCCCGACACCGCCAAGAAATTATCCCGCATTCCTAGGGCAACTACCTCACGGCGGTCAATGTCTACTAATAATTCTTTAACTACTCCCAAGCGTTTCCCAGTATCACGGGTCACTACTAGGGTATTTAATACGTCCGATCGCAGGCGATTTTGTTCAGTTGTCATCATTTTAATAAGCGAAGATATCGAGTCTTGGTTGCTAAACCATCGGTCAATGCTACCACCATCCTAGCAAATCCAGTGTCGCTATTTGTGGTTCGCAGTTCCTTGGGTTAATTTTATTCCCAATACTTGAGTATAAGCTCCTCTGGCTTGAGTAACACCAATAGTACGCTCGGCAGATTCGATCATCGGGCGGCGGAGGCTAACCACAATGAATTGGGCATTTTGGGTCTGCTTCTTGATCATTCTAGCTAATCGTTCAACATTTGCTCCATCTAGGAACATATCAACTTCATCGAAGGCGTAAAAAGGAGAAGGTCGGTAACGTTGCAAGGCAAAGATAAAACTCAGAGCTGTCAGGGATTTTTCGCCCCCAGACATGGAGGAAAGGCGTTGTACAGGTTTACCCTTAGGATGGGCAACTAGGTTTAAACCCCCGGTAAACGGATCTTCGGGATTATCTAGTTGTAAGTAGCCATCGCCATCGGAAAGCTCGGCAAAAATTCCTTGGAAGTTTTCATTCACGGCATCAAAAGCCTCTTTGAAGGCTTGAAATCTAAGGGTAGTAAAATTTTCCATTCTCAATAATAATTCTGTCCGCTCTACTGCGAGGGTAGAAAGTTTTTCACTGAGTTCTTGGAGGCGATCGCTGGCAGCTTTGTATTCATCCAAGGCCAACATATTTACGGGTTCCATCGCTTGTAATTTCTTTTGTCCTGCCCGAATTTCTGTTTGTAAATTATTGAGGAAACTGGGTTGTAATTGTTGCGGGGGGATTTCTGGGAGAGTGTCAGGAAGTTCGGCTTTTTGTTCTCGGAGATGGGTTTGCAGATTGGTCATCTCTTCCCGGCGGGTGAGTTGAGTTTCCCGGAGTTGTTGGAGTTGCCAGTCTAATTGTTGTTGAGATAGGTGGAGCGATCGCACTTCTTTTTCTAGTTGATCTCGCTCTAATTTAACGGCTCCCAATTTTTGTTCCTGCTGAGTAATTTCTGTTTGCAGTTGATTAATGGTGGCTTGGATATCTACTAATTGTTGGTTGACTGTTGCTAGTTGCTGCTCTAACCCAGTTTTTTGTTGGTTATAGCTAGTCATAGTCTGCTCGGCAGTGGTAATTCTTTCAGTTAATCTCTGCTCTTGATTTAAGCAATCCTGTAACTCCTGTTCTTTGGTGCGGAGTTGGCTAGTTTTCTGTGCCAGATCTGCCTCGGCAGTTTTGATGGTAGCTTGCATTTCCTGCCAACGATCGTGAGTTTGGGATTGTTGCAGAGTAGCTAGTTCTGATCGTAATAATTGTAACTCTTGTTCCTGCTGAGGTAGCTGGGTTTGCAATGCTTGCGATCGAACCCCATTTTGCTCCAGTTCTTGATGGTATTGAGTCAAGAGTGATCGACCTTCACTAATACCTCGTTGCAGATTATCTTTTTCTCTGGATAGTTGCTCTAGGCGGAGTTGTTGCCCTTGGCGGGTTTCCCTTGCGGTGGTTAATTGTTGAGTCAGAACGTGCGATCGCTGCCGGAGATCAAGAATTGTTGTATCACACAAATCCAGAATATTACTAATCTCCCCAAGGCGGCTTTTCAAGGTGGCCATTTCTGCTGATTCCCTAGATTCGGCATTGCCAAAATGTAAACTAGAACCTTGATTGCTAGAGCCGCCACTCATCGCCCCACTAGCTTCTAGTAATTCTCCTCCTAGGGTGACAATTCTGCCCTGCCCTAGGTACGATCGGGCATTATCTAGACTATCAAACACCAAGGTATTTCCGAAAACGTAGGCAAAAACTTTCTGATACTTGCGATCGTAGTCAATTAAATTTACTGCATAGTCAATAAATCCCTGCATTCCTGTACTAAATCGGTCTAAACGAGGGGC
>JANMHD010000224.1:0-2196 GCA_031374985.1 Coleofasciculaceae cyanobacterium OTE_70_metabat_329
GCAGCTAAACAGCAGCTTGCCCGGACTGTGGCCGAAAGAATTGCTCTGGCGATCGCCAATCTCCGTTTACAAGAAACCCTCCAACACCAAAGTATCCGGGATCCTCTCACCGGGCTATTTAACCGCCGCTATCTAGAAGAAATTTTCAACCAAGAACTATCACGGGCGCAACGGCAGGAATCTCAAATTGGTGTGATCATGCTCGATATTGACCATTACAAGCGTTTTAATGACACCTACGGGCATGAGGCTGGAGACTACGTACTGAAAATGGTCGGGGCTTTACTCAAAGATGGGGTGCGAGCCTCTGATGTGGTCTGTCGCTATGGCGGTGAAGAAATAATTTTAGTTTTGCCCAATTCTTCCCTAGAGGCAACCCAGAGCCGAGCCGAGGAAATTTGTCGGGCGATCGCCGAGCTGCACCTCTCCCATAATGGTCAGCTTTTAGGATCTGTCACTGCTTCCCTTGGGGTTGCAAACTTTCCCCAGCATGGAGCCACAGGGAACGCAGTTATTCAAGCGGCAGATGCGGCTCTGTATCGGGCTAAGGCTGCCGGAAGGAATCAAGTTATCCTTGCTCCCTGAAAGTTCCCAGCATTCATGAAGAACGTTGAACTCATTTGAGTAGTGGGGTGATGTGCTGTGCTATGATCGGGCATGATTTCTAGGTGGAGCGATCGAATATATCGAACTTTAACGCAATCCACAACTAAGGAGAGATACATGGGCAGAATCTTCATCTCGGCGGGTCATGGGGGCTTAGAATTTACGGGTAGTGATCCCGGAGTAATCGCAGCAGGAACTACTGAAGCACAGGAAATGATGCTGCTGCGAGATCAAGTAGTACAGGAATTACGCTCTCGTGGTTTTCAAGTTCTTTCCGTTCCTGATGAATTGAGTTTGGGAGATACCTTAGGCTGGATTAACGGGCGATCGCAACCGGGGGATGTAGCCCTAGAACTCCATGCTAATGCTAGTTCTAACCCCAGCAGTCGGGGCGCTACTGCCTATTACATTACGAATAATCCCGATCGCAAAGCCCACGCCGATCTTTTACTTTTGGCACTATTACGCCGTCTGCCCCAGCTACCCAACCTTGGCCCCAAACCTGATACTAGTACTGGTACAGGACGTTTAGCTTTCTGTCGAGATGCCATAGTTCCTTCTTTATTAATCGAAGTTTGTTTTTTGTCTAATCCAGACGATCGAGCATTGCTGCAAAATCGCCGCCGGGATATTGCCCTAGGCATTGCTGATGGTTTGGCATCTTGGAGCCGGAAGATATCCATGCCAGAAAATGCCCTTGCTTCTACAGAAGAAACCTCCAAGCATACGCCCATTGAAATTAGCATTAATAATCAGATCTATGGCGAGAAAGGGTTAGCAATTAATAATAATGCTTACGTACCAGTAGATTTGGTCGATCGCCTAGGAGTTGATCTCAGTACTGCCAAACTCCGGCGGATTCATTACCAAGGTGTTGTTTATATTAAAGCGATCGAACTTCGGGATTTACATATTGCTGTCCACTGGGATGAAGGTATTCAAACCCTCACTCTGCGTTCTATTCTTGGGGTTAGTGCCGAGCAAATGAGTAAGATCATTAGTCGGGGACAAACTTCAGAAGTTCAAATGATGATGTTCTTGAAAACTAATAACTCTGATGCCCTGAGTCAGTTCCCTGATCTACTGAAATTTTATATTGAAGAAAGTAATGCTGAAGGTGTAAATTACGATCTTGCTTTCGCCCAGATGTGCTTAGAAACTAACTATCTCAGATTTGGGGGTAATGTATCTATCAACTCAAATAACTTTGCCTATTTGGGAAGTAATAATGGTGCAGAAGTTGCTAGTTTTGATAGTCAGCGCTTGGGAGTCCGGGCGCAGATTCAACACCTCAAAGCTTATGCCAGTCGGGAACCTTTAGTTCAAGAAATAGTAGATCCTAGATTTCGATTTGTTACTAGAGGTGTTGCCCCTACAGTAGACCATCTAGGCGGGCGTTGGTCAGCAGACCTAGATTACGGGGCAAAGATTTTGGCCATTCTCCGCCGACTCTACGAATCAGCCGATTTGCTATAGAACCTTAAGATTAAGATCGTAGCTTACTAGATTAACGTGAGTTCAGGTTAAGCAAAAGCTCTGACCTAAGCCTAGAGACGTTCCCTGAGCGAACTTGTACTGAGCGGAGTCAAA
>JANMHD010000238.1:0-4343 GCA_031374985.1 Coleofasciculaceae cyanobacterium OTE_70_metabat_329
GCAACTACCGATGTGGTTCCTGAGCCAAGAAAAGGATCGAAAACTACATCCCCCGGATTAGAACTGGCCAGAATAGCTTTTGCTAGCAACTTTTCTGGTTTTTGAGTCGGATGATCCGTATTTTCTGGCATTGACCAGAAAGGAATAGTTAAATCCGTCCATAGGTTAGAAGGGTGGGTTAAACGATAATTTCCCTCCTCAGTCCTGTCCCAATCTTTGGGTGTACCATTAGTAGTATAAGGAGCCATCACTTTTCGTTTGAGCTTGACTGCCTCCACATTGAAGGTATAAGTATTGGAAACTGTGCAAAACCAGATATCCTCCGAGGAATTTTTCCAGTTCTTTCTAGCTCCCCGTCCTTTTTCTCGTTCCCACGTAATCCGGTTACGCACCTGAAAACGATCTTTAATCGCCTCAAAAACTGCCGGAGAAGACTGCCAATCTGCACATATATAAATTGAGGCCGTAGGTTTCAAGATATTTTCCAGACCATCAAGACAAGTATTTAACCAATCTGCATAGGTATCTAGATTAGTCTTTCTAAAACTACTAGAGTTAAAAGTTTTATTTAGGTTGTAGGGTGGATCCATAAAAAGCAAATCAACACACTGCCTTGGCAGAAAATCTAGAATTTGGAATAAATCTTGATGAATTGTCCGATTAATAACTGATGGTAACTCAACAGGTTTAGCTAATTGTAGTAGTCTTTTTTTATACTCCACTTGCTCTTCACGGTTTAAGGCGATTGTTCTATTGCGGGGGGCGCGTTCTTGGTCTTGCAGCATTTTCAGTACTAAAATATTCGTTTTTGCTTCTGGGTTAGACTTTAACTGCCCCTTAATTTAACTACCACTTTAAGTGCAGGACTAATCATCGTCAAATGTTCGGAAGTCAACTAGGACTGCTATATTGGATACAAGTAAATTAAATATGACAAGTACATTATTGATATTCCTGCCATGACAGTAGTTAAAATTGTAGAAATTATTTGGTCTTTATCTGCCCTAGGCATTATTGTCCTAGTGCTACTCCATAGTCCCAAAGGAGATGGTATCGGCGGGATTGGGGGGCAGGCACAGCTATTTACCAGTGCCAAAAGTGCAGAGGCATCCCTCAACCGATTAACTTGGGGATTTTGTATTGTATTTATTGGACTGACAGTGATTCTTAGTGCTGGCTGGTTAGTTGCCAAGGCTGGTTGAGCAGGAACTAGCTAAAAATTAGCGATTTAGATTTAGGATACAGCCAAGTTAGACTAATAAACTTAGGTTAGACTAACAGATATTAAACTCAGAACAACTTATAACCCGTAACGATAAGAGCATGGACTTTGGTATTGGATTTCTCTCAAATAATGTAATGCTGCCGATCCTAGACTTTTTCTACGGGATATGGCCTAGCTATGGTTTAGCAATTATTGCTTTGACCCTTGTAGTCCGCTTCGCAGTATTTCCCCTCAGTGCTGGGCAAATTCGTAACATGCGGCAGACAAAAATTTCTCAGCCCCTGATGAAAAAGCGCCAAGAAGAGATTCAAAAACTCTACAAGGATGACCCTACTAAGCAACAGGAAGAAATGAGCAAGCTGTTTAAGGAATTTAATCCTTTAGCTGGTTGCTTGCCCCTCTTGCTCCAGATGCCTGTACTGTTGGCTCTATTTGCGACTCTCCGGGGGTCTCCTTTTGCAAATATCAATTACACAGTGGATCTACAAGTTCTTCCTAAAGAACAAACAGAGCTGGTTCAGCCCCAAACTTTTAGCACCAAACCTCAGAATATTTACCTGAGTGATGGAGTCCATGCTCCAATTTCGGCAATTCTGCCCAAGGGTAATCGTTTAGTGGTGGGGGAAACGGCGAAGGTCGAATTCCAATCTGCTGACGGGAAGCCTTTGTCAGAGTTGTTAGCTCCTTATCCAGAAACAGAAATTATCCCGACTTGGACTGTCACAAAGGGGCAGGAATCTGTCCAAGTACAGGAAGATGGATCGATCGCAGCCCTCGGCACTGGAGATGTAACTCTGCAAGGAACTATTCCCGGTATCGCTGCTAATAAGGGATTTCTGTTTATTGATGCCCTAGGCCGAGTAGGTGCCTACGACCCTGATGGCACAATTCACTGGGATGTGTTGGCTCTGATTATTATGTTTGGGACTAGTGTTTATGTCAGTCAGCAGTTTTCTAGCCAAGGGGCAACGGGAGACCAGCAGCAAGCCACAGTCAATAAGATGACCCCGATTATCTTCTCTGGCATGTTCTTATTTTTTCCTTTGCCAGCAGGGGTATTGATGTATATGGTGGTCGCAAATATTTTCCAAACAGTGCAAACTTTTATTCTGATGAAGGAGCCATTACCAGAGAATCTTCAAAAGCTTGCCGATGAGCAGGCCAAGGAGGCCAAGGCAAAGGCTGTCAAGGAAGATTCCACTGCCCTACCTTTTGAACCTAAAAGTTCTAAGAAAAAGCCATCTAATTAGGCTTGTTTTACGTTCAATTTGGTTTGTTGGGGAACCTAAAAAAATAAGAATATACTGCCTATTGGGTGGTATATTCTTGTCCAAGATTATTTTAGTTTTGTTGTCTCTAGGTTATGGGTGGGTTAGTTATGAGTCAGGAATTATTAAGGCGGGGAGAGCAATGGTTGGAGTCGTTGTTGGAGTTATGCCAAATACCAGCCAAAGTTAAGGGAGAGGAGCGATCGAACGCCCTAGAGTCTGGATTAAATTATTGGCTAACCATTGATGCTAGTGAATTTAACCTAGAGCAAATTCAGGCATTGATTGGAGAAGGGGGTAGTGTAATTGATGGGATCCAATCCCTTGCCAATGCCACCCTCAACCGAGACCAAGAACCAGAATCTCATATCTACTACACTATTGAAATTAGCAGTTATCGAGAGCAACGGCTGCAACGGCTCCGGGAAATTGGACTTAAATCTTTAGAGCAAGTCCGGGCTACAGGAGAGGAGGCAGAAATTAGGGCTTTGTCTTCTGTCGATCGCCGGCAACTGCACCATCTCTTCAAGGATTTTCCCGACGTTGAAACCCACAGCCAAGGGCAAGACCCGGAACGGCATTTAATTGTCCGCCTTAAGCAATAAATGCTGGTGTTGCTCCATAAGGAAGGATGTTTCCCACAATCATTACTTTAAGACCATGGAAGATATTTACATTCCCCATCTGCTAAAACTCCAACAGCAACAACAGGTAATTCCGGTAGATCAGTCTTTGCCCGATCTGGAAACCCTGACCCCAGTTCGGGGCAGAATGGTAGTCCACCATCAAGGAACTTTTTTAGAAGTGACTGCCCAAGTAGAAACAATTATTACCTTGAGTTGCGATCGCTGTCTGCAACAATACAACCAACGCCTCCGGGTAGATCAAACAGAAGTTGTTGTCCTTGACCCCAAGGCAGATCAAATTCAGGATTATCCCCCAGAGCAGGAAGTAGCTTGGGAAGAACTGGTAGAAACTATTTCCCCCCAAGGTCATTTCTCCCCGGATACTTGGCTCTACGAACAACTGTGCCTGTCTTTACCCTCTAAGCAGCTATGTAATACTGATTGCTTAGGGATTCCTGTGAATCCTCAATTTCAAAACGATGCTTCAAACGATTCCCCCCAAAGAGACCACCGCTGGGAAGCTCTAGAAATATTGAAAAAACAGTTATCCTAAAGTCTGGCGATCGTCGGTCAATACCCCTAACGAAGTAGAATCTATTAACTTTTAACCTTTAACCCCCGTGACTACTACTCCTCTACCCCGCAATCCCAATGTGACCTCTAACCCAACTTCTCCTCCTCAGCCCCTTACCCAGCCTGATGCTCTAGGGCGCTATGGCAAATTTGGCGGCAAGTATGTACCAGAGACTTTGATGCCTGCCCTGAGTGAACTAGAGCAGGCTTTCTATTATCATTACCAGCAGCCAGAATTTCAAGCCGAGTTTCAGGGTTTATTGCGAGATTATGTAGGCAGACCCAGCCCTCTATACTTTGCCGATCGCCTCACCGCCCATTACGCCAGACCTGATGGAACAGGAGCACAGATTTACCTAAAACGAGAAGACCTGAATCATACAGGAGCGCACAAGATTAACAATGCGTTGGGTCAAGTTCTATTGGCAAAACGCATGGGCAAACGGTGAGTAATTGCCGAAACTGGGGCAGGGCAGCATGGGGTGGCTACAGCTACAGTCTGTGCCAGATTTGGTCTAGAGTGCATCATCTACATGGGGGTGCAGGACATGGAGCTCCAATCTCTAAATGTATTTAGGATGCGGCTGATGGGAGCAGAAGTACGCCCAGTAGCGGCGGGAACGGGAACCCTAAAGGATGCCACTTCTGAAG
>JANMHD010000289.1:0-2169 GCA_031374985.1 Coleofasciculaceae cyanobacterium OTE_70_metabat_329
GCTAGATCAAGAACTTGGGGAATTAGGTCTTCTCTTCTCACTGCCATCATGTGGACTCCTTGACAAAGTTCCTTGGCCAGCTTTACTTGTTCCGCCGCAATCATGATTCCTTCTTGCAAAGGATCCTTCGCTTGAGCTAGGCGATCGATAATCTCTGGGGGAATATGCACCCCCGGTACATTACGGTTAATAAACTCGGCATTTTTGGCAGATTTCAAGAGAAATATCCCCGCTAACACAGGCTTATTGCATCCCGCCGCAATCTGATCCATAAATTTTGCCAAGCGATCGAAGTCTGTAATTAATTGACTCTGGAAAAATTCCGCCCCGGCTGCCAGCTTGCGATCGAACCGACTCTGCAATCCCGACCAACTCCCCGACTGAGGATCCACCGCTGCCCCAGCAAAAAGATTTAACTTCCCATCGGTTAAGGGTTTCTCATGGGTATCCACACCCCGGTTTAGTTTTTCAATTACCTGCAATAACCGCACCGCCTCTAGATCAAATACTGGCTTTGCTTCTGGATGATCCCCTGCTTTCACTGGATCTCCCGTCAAGGCCAAAATATTATGAATACCTAAGGCATGAGCGCCCATCAAATCTGCCTGAATCCCAATCCGATTGCGATCGCGACATGCCACCTGACAAATTGGCTCTACCCCTGCTTGCAACAATAATACAGAAGCTGCCAAGGGACTCATCCGTAAGACCGCCCGACTGCCATCGGTAATATTCACCCCATGCACCCGCCCCTTGAGCAGTTTTGCCATCTCCAGCATGTGGCTGGGATCACCGCCTTTGGGAGGAGCGACTTCAGCAGTAACGATAAATTCTTGATTTTTGATTGCAGTTTGAAAAATGGACATTTATCTCCTACTAAATCCCAAAGCGTCCCTTACAGCCTCAAGAGTTTCCCCGGCGATCGCCTCTGCTTTTTCTCTACCTTGCTTTAGGACTGATTCCAGATAACCTTGTTCTGCCATAATTTCTTGATATTTAGTTTGGATGGGTTGGAGGTGGGCGATCGCAGCCTCGGTCAACAAGGGCTTAAATTGTCCCCAACCTAAGTCTTGACATTCTGCTGCCACTTCTTCCTTAGATTTCCCGGCTAATAGACCATAGAGACTTAAAAGATTATGACATTCCGGGCGATCGGGATCATCAAAGCTCATCCCTCGCACCGTATCGGTTTTACAGCGCTTGATTTTATTCTTAATCGCTTCAGGAGTATCTAATAAGCTGATCCGGCTCTGATCTGAGGGGTCAGATTTAGACATTTTCCTAGTCCCATCGGTTAAGCTCATCACCCTGGCTCCTTCCTTCCGAATCATGGGTTCTGGTAGTTTCAAGACTGGTTTCTTCTTGGCAAATTGATGGTTAAATCGAGCGGCAATATCACGGGTTAATTCTAGATGTTGCTTTTGGTCTTCTCCTACTGGAACCTTATCTGCTTGGTATAAAAGAATATCCGCTGCCATAAGGACGGGATAATCTAGTAAACCTGTGTTTACATTCTGCCCCTGCTTAATGGCTTTTTCCTTAAACTGGATCATGTCTTCTAG
The DNA here is from genome assembly GCA_031374985.1 of Coleofasciculaceae cyanobacterium OTE_70_metabat_329. Classification (GTDB taxonomy): domain Bacteria; phylum Cyanobacteriota; class Cyanobacteriia; order Cyanobacteriales; family JAAUUE01; genus JAAUUE01. The sequence continues at coordinate 1,563 of JANMHD010000289.1, forward strand.
CCAATTAATGGGAGTAATGCAATTTAGTAACCAAGCTAGTTCACTATGGGCAGCTACGTGGGATTGAATGAAAATAGTACAATGTTCCAAATCAATACCACTGGCAAGGTAGAGGGCAGCGATCGCATAACTATCCCCAGCGAGGGTTTTCGGGTTATGGGGTGCAGTAATGGCATGAAGATCCACCACACAGAAATAATTCTCAAATTGATCCTGCGTTTCTACCCAGTTGCGAATTGCCCCCAGATAATTGCCTAAATGTAGGTTACCCGTAGGCTGAATCCCCGAAAATACTCGTTGCTTGACCATAACTAGAAATTTAAAATCTTATAAGACTTAGCAATATTTTTTAATCTTTTTCTTAGTTTGCCACAAAATGCCCTAACATCCTATGGGTTCTATTTGGTAGCATAGAGTAACTAATTTATATTGTCCATAAGTGTCCACAAGCCTTAGTCTCTTCATCCCCAAAATTATGTTAGAAGAAACATCCCTAGCCTTAACTATAAAACCTGAAGATGATTCGATCAACGAGATTGAAGTAGAGGAAGATGATCCGATCGAATCTAGATATCCCGTGGCCTACTATGGAGCCGATTACACCGTA
>JANMHD010000297.1:0-2607 GCA_031374985.1 Coleofasciculaceae cyanobacterium OTE_70_metabat_329
AAGATTGACTAAAAAGTTAAATCGACTGCGATGGTGAGAATACTTCGACAAACTCAGTAACCATGCTCCCCCTAACAAATGTTCTTGAGTTGGTCATTAACCGATTCAATAATCGCTCGTTTACGAAGCAAAATCTTGTCCATCAGATTGATAAGACCATTCTTCATATTCTTGCGCCGTCGGGCAATCAACTCCAACCCCGTTGCCCGAAGTTGCTCAAACAAAGCTTGAGACACATAACCTCGGCCTGCAAACAGCTTACCCACTAGTGATTTAGCCATGTCTGGCACAGGCTTACGGTCATCTGTATTTTCGGGAGTTAAAGCAAAAGAGAGAATTTCCCCTCGGTCATTGATAATCAGGTGCAGCTTAAAGCCAAAGTACCAACCATAAAAATCTTTGAAGGTACGAAATCCTGAACCATGAAAGGCAATGACAATGGTCATGACTTCGCTAATACTCAACTTTGATTTGTACTATTTAGCTTTACCCTCATAAGGTAGTTGAGGTAAGAACTCCACAAATCTTGTCCAGATTTGATAAAAGTCATCCACATCGCAATATATTTGCTCAAGGTCAAGACGACCTAGAATAATAGTCATGGCTCAGATTGCTTAAATTTCAACACTTTTATCTTATACATCTGAGCCTTTCTTTTGCCTTTTTTTCCATCGAACGTCACGTTAACTTAGGGCAACGATTGTGGCAACCACAACTACGATCGCACCACTTCCGTACCTTGTTCCTGCCAAACTTTGAGGAGAAGAAACTCTACTCCATAGGGCAGGGAAGTCACAAATACTCCTTGCTCACCGCAATCTAGAGAACTCATAGCTTCATTACCAATCCAAGTTCCTCGCAGACTAATCTCTAGATAATCTTGATCGCCAACACAAACCCCGATATCAGGGTCTTGCTGCCGGGCCAGTTGAGCTTGTAAATGCCGAACTAAAGGCAAACCCACTGGCACAAGAAAAGCTGCACGACTGGGTTGGATAGTCATCCCCTGCCCCAAGCGGAGGTTAAAAATTACTCTAGCGGCAGTCCATTCTTCTAGAGGCTCCCCTAGATATTCTAGGTGCAGATTATCTTCCGTATAGGTGAGTTTCAGCATCATTTTCTTCCTGTTGGTGGTCGTTTTGGGTACGCCAGAAGTTTTCGGCAAAGGCAATAGTGGGGTGCATGGGTGCTTTGGGGTGATTACGTAGAGGCATCCCTGCTTCTTGAGGAGTGCGATCGCCCTTTTTGGAGTTACACCGTTCACAAGCGGTGACTACATTATCCCAGCTATGTTTTCCGCCCTTCGATCGAGGAATTACATGGTCTAGGGTCAAGTGTTTAGTAACACCACAATACTGACAGGAGTGGTGATCCCGGCGCAGCACTTCCCGACGGTTGACTGGGGGAACTTTCCAGAGACGCTCATTACCAGTACAAGTTAGACGAATATGGGGAGGCACGAAGAGAACGAAATTGGACGATCGTACTTGTACCCCGACTTCTGTTGCCAGATCCAGCGGTTCAGCTTTTCCTGTGACTAGCAGCACGATCGCCCGCCGGATATTAATCCGAGTAATAGGTAAATAATTTCTAGAAAACACCACTACAGATTGCCTCAACACATCAGTTACGCTGGTCACAGTCCCTAACCTCCTTTAGTCATCAGCCAAATAAATAACCCCACTTCTAATATTTAGAGGCGGGGTAAAAACCATATGGTTTCTTAAGTATTTTAGGTACAGGCTAATCCTAAGTTACACCTATACCTACCGCTTCTAAAATCCTTTCCTAATCTATAAGATATGGCAGCCCAAGAGAAATATCCAAGATTAATATCAAGATTATTAATACTGATGTCATTTACAGGGTTCTCTCTATTATGACCAAAGAAAAATTCTTGACCTACAAAAATTAGAAATCGATTCTTCTTAGGGGAGTTGGTAATCCTAGCTATAGTTGCCCCGATCGTAGCTGTGGTTGCCACAATCGCCTCACACCAAAGTTTTAGGATGAATCGTAATATAAATTTTGCCGCAGTCAAAGAAATAAACATGGGGTGAAGATTTATGGAAGTTAGTTTTTGAGTTGGACTAATAATAAGATAACTTTTTAATACTACACTTGTATTATGATTCTGTCTATAAATTTTACCCACCTTAAGGAGGAAAATCTCATGATCCGTACATTACCAAAAACCACCACCACAGAAATGGAAGTCACCAGCATCCGTCTAGAGCGAGAGCTAAAGGAAAGCCTCAAGGAGCTATCTGGTAATCAAGGCTATCAGGCATTAATTCGAGATATCCTTTGGAGCTATGTTCAGCAGAAATCCCCCGGATCTCAACCCATAATTACCCCCCAAGAAATTCGGGCAAGTATTACCGCCATTTCCCAGCGAGAGGAGAGGTGCGCCCTGACTGGAAAATTTATCCCCCCCCAACAACCCATGCTTTTAGGACTAACTACCCAGGGAGATTTGTTACCCCTTAGTTCCGATAGTTTGTAGTATTTTATTTTTGTAGTATGGCAGTTCTTACATCAGGACAGGCGAGGGGCTTAAGCCCCTTGTTCTCAAATCTATTTCTTACAGCAATTTATGTTCAGAAG
>JANMHD010000305.1:0-2963 GCA_031374985.1 Coleofasciculaceae cyanobacterium OTE_70_metabat_329
CTCAGCCGTAGTAAAATACCGCAGTTTAGTCTCATGAATTCCTAAGTACATTTGCAACTGACTGCTCCAGAGATGACCTCTTTCATTGGGTTCTAAGGCTACATACTCTCCTTCTACCAAATGAAAACCCTGAAACTCCAAAGTGTAGGGATCGAACCAAAAATAGTTAGGGGTACGAAATACATTTTGATATAGCAATTTTTTAGCAGTTCGATCGACTCTAGCAGTACTATTAGACAGAATTTCTACAATTACATGGGGATAAATTCCGCCCTCATGGTAAACCACCCAACTTTTTCTCTCTTTCTTTTGGGTTCCTAAAACTATAAAGAAATCGGGGCCACGGAACTCCGCAGGTCGGTTGGGTTCAGGTTTGAAATAGATAGAAAGGTTTCCAGCAGCAAAGTAATCATTACGCTCCCGCCAGCAGAGTTCTAGGCAAGAGATGAGAAGAAAGATTTGGTGTAGATGTAAAGAGCTTTCCAATTCAGGTTCATCACTTTCAATATTTGGTAGAGGGAAAATACCTTCTAGAGGTAAATCATCTTCCGGGAGAAAAGTATTAACTCGATTAATAACTTCTGGTGCTGTTCGAGTGTGTACCATAGTTTTTAGACTTTTCTTTGATTATATAGCTTAGAGGATATCTGAGAAGTGTCTGGCGGTTAAAACCGCAGCTATAAGAACAAAGTCCGCCGTTGCGGACTAAGAGAAATCTAGAATTTTCTGCAACCTGCGTAGGCAGGTTTTGCTCCTGTAGTTGCGACTTTAGTCGCCAAGCTACCTTTTCAGACATCCTCTTAGAATTGATAGCCGAGGCTGAAGTAGAAACCACTGTCTTGGAGATTGTTGCCTCGATCGCTCAAATTCACCAAAGGAATTCCATAATCTAATCTGGCACTAAATTTAGGAAAGGGTTGCCAAATTAGCCCCGCTCCCACACCAGCAAGAAAGTTTTGAGAACCCAAAACATTGGGGTTACTGGGGTTATTCCAAACCCATCCCCCTTCGATAAAAGGAGCAAGAACTAGCACAGGGCTACCAGCTTCACTAGTTTGCAAAGTTAATCTATCTTCCACAGAAACCCGAAAGCCATTATCCCCCGCCCTAGCATTCTGGCGGAAACCCCGGATGGATTGTCCTCCACCAATCACAAATTGTTGGGCGGGTAGGAGGCTATTGGGGCTGAGTTGTAGGTCTGCTTGAATAATCAGAAAGTTATTAGCATCTAATACTTGGAGGCGTTGGAGTTGCCCCAGCCAAGTGAGAAAGCGGCCATCGGGGGCGGGACGGGAGTTGATGGTGGCGTTGAAAATACCCAGACCAAGACCGAATTGCGATCGCAGATTCCAAGCTCCCCCACCATCCCGTAAGGTATATTCCTGCCCTAGTTTTAGGGTGGTAGTCCGGCTGTTTCCGTTAGCATCGGGGCCAATGCCAAAGGGAGTAGGCCCAGCAAAGGTAAAGGTTTGACCACTTTGGTAGCTCAAGCCGACAGAAAAAGCCAATTCTTCTTGGGGAGTACGGATGACGGGTTGGCGGAAACTTAGCTCATAGAGTTGAGATTCACCCCGGATATCAAAGGTATCAAAGGGAGGCTGGAGGACTACATTTCGGCTTAGGGATGCCCGGACTCGTAAATCACCATTTTGGGGATTAATAGGCAAACGATAGTTGAGGTCTAGGGTTTCGGCGCCGCCAATCAGAGTCCGGCTATAGTTCAAACTGCCTTCATCTCCGGCCCCAGTGAGGTTACGATTCCCCACATTTAGGCTGGCACGCTCGGAACCCACACTAGGAGGAGAATAGTTATCTAGGGTCAGACTGCCATAGCTGCTATTTGCTTCGGTGACTCGAATTACTAATTCACTCTGCCCTGATTGGGAACTACTCCGCAGACTAGCTTCGATGTTGTCGATTAGGGGATCACTCCGTAGGAGCCGGAGTTGGTCTTCGATGCTGGCAGTGTTAATGGGAATGCTAAAGGTGTTGCCGAGGCGCGATCGGACATAATTTTCATTTAACCGCCGTAAGCCTTCAATAGTGACTTTTTCGACGCTACCTTCAAGGATTTTAATTTGCAAAATTCCGGTGCTGGGGTCAAAAGGGGTGACTAAGATTGCTCTAGAAGTGAGAAAACCTCGCCCCAAATAAAGCTGTGTAATCTTATCAACAATTTCTTGGGATGCTCTTTGGATTTCTGGCAAGCTAAAATTTTTGCCTTCTAGGGGTTGAGTGAGAATACGAAAATCTGTAGCGTTATTAAAAATAGTACTGCCGGAAACCTTTACTTGGTTGATGATTTGGCTGGTTCTGGCAGGAGGAGTTTGGGCTAGCTGGAGGGTTTGAGGGGTATTAAGTCTAGGATTATCTGATGATATAGGGCTAACTAAGGGGGTACTAGCTAAAGGCAGAGTTTCGGAAGAGGGAGTATTTTCCGTAGCAAGGCTAGGGACTGAAGCAACAAGAATACCTATCGTTAGTAAGCCGGATCCTAGATTTTTAACTAAAGACATAACCATTTTATTTTGGTATTTACTGCTTTTTTGAAATCATACTCTAATTAGCAGTAGATTTCCGGCAATTTGATAAATTTTGTAGTTAATCAGGTGTAACCAAAGAAAAACTGATGGTAGGGAATTCTAAAATAGTAAGTATATACTTACACTATCTGATATAAAAATAATTTTAGTATTAAGAAATGTTTGAGAACTTATGAGATTATTATTAAGTAGGACTTAATTGTGGTTATTAGGAGAGTAATCTCAAGCTATTAAATATCATATGAAACACCCTTCATTGCTCTTCTGTGTTAGCTTTTCTCTTAGCCGTTTACTACTGCTATGCTCTAGTTTAGTCTCATTAGACCAAGGTCTTATTGCCCAGGCACAAATTACCCCCAACGGGGCAGGAACTCTAGTTAATTCCCAAAGTAACCAAATTAATATCACTGGGGGAACTCA
>JANMHD010000319.1:0-2557 GCA_031374985.1 Coleofasciculaceae cyanobacterium OTE_70_metabat_329
TTAATATTATCAATTACAGATTGCTTGACTTCTTCATCCACATCATTAATCCGTTGGATAGTTTCAATGTGTTCCCGCACCCCTTTTTCACCCAGTTCTAACATAGCTAACACCAGATTAATCCGAGCTTGGGGAGCCGTAGGGTCTGCTTTAACCGCTCTTTTCGCCGCCTTCAGTGCTAAATCCCCTTGATCTGTTAATAGATAGAGCCAAGCAAGACAACTCCACGCTGGAGCAGATTTAGGTGTTCCATTACACACTTCTTTGAAGAGGGGAATTAAGTTTTCGTAAGGCTCGCCCTGCTCATAAAGAGCATAACCTCGATCGAACAAATCATTTATGCTGGTATCTTCAATTATCTCTGGCATATTTTTTAGATATTTCTTTAAGTTATCTTAAGTTATTTTATAGTCTTAAGTTATTTTTAGACACTGTTATGAACTCGGCGGATGGGTAGATTGGCAATCAGGGCAGTAGCCCGTTGGTTACTTTCTAGAGAAAATTCTAGACCATCTACATCCAATTCTACATAGCGAGAAACCACATCCAAAATCTCTTGGCGCATGGCCTCCATCATTTCTGGGTTCAGTCCAGCCCGATCGTTAGCAATGACTACTTTTAATCGACCTTTGACCTGTTCTCGACTACTAGCATTATTAGGAAAAAGTTTATCAAGAATTTGATTAATCATGGGCTGCCATAAATCTATGGGTTTATCTATATTTTCTTAGGATTGTTTTCAGACCTAAGTTTAATCATTACTAATCTTGACTCTTAGTGCTAATTAAGATTAATTAAGCCCTTAGTTGCCATTAGTTTAAGTCAGGAAAAATCGCTTGATTCGACTGAGTAGACCATCATGATACGCCATTAGATCAATTAAAGGAATTTGCTCCCCCTCAAGACGACGGGCAATGTGAGTAATGGCAATGCTAGGCAGAGAAGGATTGTCCTTATCTGCCAAGACTAGGGGTTCTCCTCGATTAGAAGAAATAATTACCTTCTCATCATCAGGAACTACCCCAATTAAAGGAATTGCCAAAATTTCCTGTACATCTTCCACCGACATCATATTATTGGCTTTCACCATAGCCGGGCGGAGACGATTGACGATGAGACGGATGGGTTTAATGCTCTGGGATTCCAGCAAGCCTACCACTCGATCGGCATCCCGCACTGCGGCAATTTCTGGAGTAGTGACAATCAAGGCCTCCCTAGCTCCGGCGATCGCATTCTGAAATCCCTGCTCAATCCCTGCCGGACAATCAATCAAAATATAGTCATAGCTCTTGGCCAACTCATCCAATAATTGGCTCATCTGCTCTGGGCTGACTGCCTCCTTGTTCCGGTTCTGGGCAGCGGGCAAGAGGGCTAAACCGGGCTGGCGTTTATCTTTCACCAGTGCTTGATCCAAGCGACATTGGCCGGCAATCACTTCTACAGCCGTATAAACAACTCGATTTTCTAGCCCTAAGAGCAAGTCTAAATTCCGCAGTCCAAAATCTGCATCTACTAAGGCAACTTTCTTATTTTGCTTAGCCAGAGCCATACCTAAATTAGCCGTAATTGTCGTCTTGCCGACTCCTCCTTTACCGGAAGTAACCACAATTCGCCTAGCTGTTGATTTTCCTGTACTAACAGCCGGGGTTTTTGGCGCAGCTTTAGGCGTGGCCAAAGACTTAGACATAGCAGCAGAAGTATTTTCTGGCGTAGCTTTCGGCGTAATTGGCCTAACTTCAGAGACAACTACTTCTGGGCTAACTTTGGGTGGGGCCTTTGGGGTAACCTCTGGTACAACTTGAGGAACAACTTCTGAGTTAGCTGCAATATCAGGCTTGGATTGATTCTCTAGAGCAACTTCTGGAATAACTTCTGGAGTCGCCTTGGCATCACCAAAGGTTTGATTTTCTGGAATTATCTGTTCGTTACTCATTGCTTTGATCTGCTGAAACTCCCATTTTTAGTAGGTATACAAGTCTGAGTATCCAAGTCGGGCTGGAAACTTCCCTATTCTATAGCATCTTGCCAAATGTCAGGTATCGGTACTTGGTGGTGTCCCAGAAGTTATGGTGTGGCGCGCGGCGCATCATCAACTCATTAGACGATCAACCTTTTAGCCTGTGCCGCACAACGCTAGAGGGCATTTACAACTCATCAATTGTCACTAACCCACCCTCCGTAAATTGAATGACAAGTTCTTGTTCATCCAACAAAGCGGTTCCAAGTAAAGGCCGCCTACCTGTAGCAATAACAAGGACTTCTCGCTCAGCGCCATCCCAAATGATGGTGGCCTCATGAAGTGCCAGTAACACCTCACTATTATCTGCTAAGTTTGCAGGAGTATTATACCTAAAAGTTAAGCCCATCAGGGAAACCGCTTCCAGTGGGAGGCATAGTTCACCAGTAAAACCTGTGTCTATGACAAACTCAATGGGTATCCTTGAGCCGTTCGGCAGCAATAAGGTCAGCTTAACAGTCGCCTGTCTATCTGTCACGCTTCCAGAAATCACTTGTCCGCTCCATCACTCCACCGAAAGAAACCGCAACGTTATAGCCG
>JANMHD010000320.1:0-6477 GCA_031374985.1 Coleofasciculaceae cyanobacterium OTE_70_metabat_329
TTTTTGGAGCATACCAAACCTTTGCTTACTATGGTTGGAACCCTGCTTTGAGACGGAACTCCGTTGGTAATCAAATTATCAATAACACCATTGGGACTGATGTAACAGGCAGCAAAGCCTTAGGAAATATGCGCTTTGGTCTTTTTATCGATGGCTCTAATACCACTGCTACAGGGAATGTGATTTCTGCAAATGGCTATTACCCTCCTACCGACAACGATCTTGGCAATGTTCGGGTGGAGTATGGTAGTGGCAGTACCATTATGAATAACACCATTACTGGGAATACCATAGGTCTAAATGCCAGTAGAACTGTCGCTCTCCCTGCTGGTCTTCCTTCCTATGAACTTGATATTGGTTATGCTAATCCAGCGATCGATCAAGGAAATCGAGCTACTGGAAATTTTTATTCTTACAACTCTAACTACATTGCGTTTGATCGACTCAGAGCCAGAAATGGCCCAGCAAAGACAGATGTAGTGGGTAATACCCCTGTTGGTTTCACCCTGAATCCCCCCACTCTGACCCCGATCGCCCCTCAACTTACTAATATCACTTCCAATCAGCCCATAAATAATGGTGATTTAATTGATACTCTTGTCGGCAGTTCCATTAGCGGCACTCCGGGTAAAGGAATTGGGGTGATTGGCGTAAACGATACTAATGGCACATGGCAGTATTCTACTGATAATGGAACTAGTTGGAGTGGTCTGGGGGCTGCGGTCAATACTCCTGTACCTCCGGGAGCTAATATTTACACTGGAACTCCCAAAGGGGTATTCATGTTAGCAGCAGATGGCAAAAATCGGGTGCGCTTTATGCCTAATGTTGGTTTTACAGGAATTGTCACTGGCGGAGTCAACTACATGGCTTGGAGCCAATTTGCTGGTGGTAATGGCATGTGGAACAACCTCAATGCTTCTGGCCGCCAAAGTCCCTACTCTTGGATTCCTCAGTATGGTTTTGATACTTTTATTTCTAGTTTTAATAGTCCCCCAACCTATGTCAGCAGCAGCACAGGGGCTTTAGTTACAGGAACTACTGATAATTTTAGAATTGAAGTTCTGCCGGGTAATATTGCCCCCATCCTAGACCCGGTTTTAATTGCACCTTTGGCTCCCATCGCTAAAGACCCCGTAACTAATCCCGGAACTCTGGTAAGTAGTTTAATTCCCGGAGCCGCAGTTACTGACCCCGATGTAGGGGCATTAAAAGGGATAGCTGTCACGGCAGTAGATAATAGTAATGGAACTTGGCAATATGCCCTTGATGGGGTTACTTGGGTAGCCTTTGGGACTCCTAGTAGTACTAATGCTCGGTTGCTTAAGGCAGATGGAACTACCAAAGTTAGATTTGTGCCGAATGCAGGGTATGAAGGCGCACCGGGAATTAATTTCCGGGCTTGGGATCAGGTAATTGGCACGGCAGGAGCTACGACAGATGTGTCGGTTAATGGTGGGGTGACTGCGTTTAGTAGTGTCTTGGGAACCGTAGCGATCGCAGTGGGTAGCGGTGTAGTTCCCCCTCCAATAATTCCTGTACCCCCTGCTCCTAGTACACCAATCAACACAACGCCCCTAGACCCCGGAATATATCCTCTGCTAAAAAATCCTGATGCTCCTCCAACTCCTGCCCCGGTTATTGTAGGTGAACCAATAAAAGATAACTCCACCCTGTCCCCAATTCCTGACAGCAACCAATCTGGGAATTCTTCTGATAGCCCTATTAGCGGTAATGCAACTGGAGGTAATTCAGATTGTCCTTGCGAACAAATTGTTAAGCAGCAGCCCTCCAATCTCGTCAATGGAACTATCAGGGGAACCAAAGACAAAGATTTTCTCACAGGAACAGCTACGGCCAATACTATCTATGGATTGCAAGGAAAAGACACCATCATCGGTACTCCTAAGGCAGATAATATCTTCGGTGGTAAAGGTAATGACTTAATTCGGGGCTTAGGCAAGCGAGATTTTATTCAGGGTGGTGCTGGAAACGATACCATTTATGGCGGCCGGGGTGCAGATGTGATCCTAGGCGACAAAGGAAATGATACTATCTACGGCGGTAAAGGTAAGGACTTTATTTCTGGCGGAGCAGGCAAAGACCTAATTTATGGCGGAGCGGGTAATGATTTTATCTCCGGTGGCAAGGGCGGCGATCGCCTGTTTGGGGGGTCTGGAAAAGATACTCTCTCTGGATGTGAAGGAGCTGATATTCTCCGGGGTGGCAGGGGTGCGGATATTCTCAAGGGTGGTAAGGGCAATGATTTACTGATTGGGGGAAGGGGTAAGGATACCTTGACTGGCGGCGAGGGGCGCGATCGCTTCCGGTTGCAAGTAAACCAAGGGACTGATACCATTACTGACTTTACGGTAGGAGTAGATTTTCTGGAACTAGCGAGGGGATTAAAATTCTCTGACCTGCAAATTACCCAAGGAGTGGGAACAACCATAATTGGACTGCAACCAGCAACTCTATTTGCCAGTGATAAGCCCTTGGCATTGCTAACAGGAGTTGATGCTACTAATCTGACTCCTAATAGTTTCTTGGTGGTTTAAGAGTTTGTAGCCAGTGTCAGGCTACTTTCTCCCAGATTGTCAAGACTAAACTACCTTAGGCTCTGAATCAAAAATAATTTCCTCATAGAACTGCTCGATCGGCAAACTTAAATTAATGCTTTTAAGCTCTAGTTGGTCACCCGATCGAAAGCTAAGAATTAACCATTCTCCCACATTATTTTTATGGTAAATATCGATCGCTATTTCATCCGAACTTACTAAAACATAATCAACCAAATTTGGGTTACGGCGATATTTTTCAAATTTCTTCCCTCTATCATAGGCCTCAGTACTATTAGATAAAACCTCCACAATCAAACAAGGATAAGTAATATACAGGGCATTCTCTCGATCTCGATCGTCACAAGTCACGCTGAGATCGGGATAAGTATAGTTAGGAGTATTGAGGATATTTATTCGGCAGTCAGAGTTGTAAGTTTTACAACCGCTGCCCCGAAGATGAGGCTTAATAATAGAGAGAAAGTTGCCCGCAATATCGCTATGATTCCTAGTTCCACCACTCATCGCATAAACATAACCATCAATTAGCTCGTGTCTTTCTAACTGCCCTTCCTCCCAAGCAAAATACGCTTCAGGTGTAAAGTACTGGTCGATATCTCGTGCTGTTATCACAATAACAATCTCCTAATTTAAAATAAGAATTGCTGACTAGTAACGTGATCTAACCCCAGTCCATAGCGGTTAATGGTAAAATTTGCGGTAGTTCTCTGCAAATTAAGTTACTACTAATTATTCCATCAATTATTTCAACTATGGCAACTATTAATGATAATTATCTCAAACTCAAGGCTGGTTACTTATTTCCAGAAATTGCCCGCCGAGTTAGTGTCTTTGTGAGTGCAAATCCTGATGCTCCAGTTATTCGTCTGGGGATTGGGGATGTGACTGAGCCATTGCCCTTAGCTTGCCGGACAGCGATGATTCAGGCGATCGAGGATATGGGCGATCGTAATACCTTCAAGGGTTACGGCCCCGAACAAGGCTATGCTTGGCTCAGAGAAAAAATTGCTACCCATGATTTCCAAGCTAGAGGCTGTGATATTACTGCTGAAGAGATATTTATTTCCGATGGTTCTAAGTGCGACAACGGCAATATTTTAGATATTTTGGGTAATAACAACAAAATTGCCGTGACCGATCCAGTGTATCCCGTGTATGTAGATACCAACGTGATGGCGGGCCATACGGGGGATGCCAATGAGAAGGGCGAGTATGCCGGATTAGTGTATTTACCAGTCACGGCGGAAAATAACTTCACTGCCCAGATTCCTACAGAAAAAGTAGATTTAATCTATCTTTGCTTCCCCAATAATCCTACGGGAGCTACGGCCACACGAGAGCATCTCCAAGCATGGGTAGATTACGCTAGGGCAAATGGTTCGATTATTTTCTTTGATGCCGCTTATGAGGCTTATATTACCGATCCTAGTTTGCCCCACTCTATCTATGAAATTCCCGGAGCTAGAGAGTGTGCGATCGAATTTCGGTCTTTCTCAAAAAATGCTGGCTTCACAGGAACTCGCTGTGCTTTGACTGTAGTGCCAAAAAATCTCACCGGGAAGGCACAAGATGGCTCGAATGTGGAGCTTTGGAAACTATGGAACCGTCGCCAATCTACCAAATTTAACGGAGTTTCCTATATTGTCCAACGGGGGGCAGAAGCAGTTTATAGCCCGGAAGGTCAGGAGCAGATTAAGGCTCTAGTTAGTTTTTATCTAGAAAATGCCCAAATTATTAGAGAGAAATTAACGGCGGCGGGTTTGCAAGTATACGGCGGTATCAATGCGCCTTATGTGTGGGTGAAAACTCCCCAAGGTCTATCTAGCTGGGATTTCTTCGATAAGCTCCTCCATACTTGCCATGTGGTGGGAACTCCGGGTTCTGGCTTCGGTGCTGCGGGGGAAGGATATTTCCGTATTTCTGCTTTTAATAGCCGGGAGAATGTAGAGGAGGCAATGCAGAGAATCACAGCCAAATTTAGCTAGTTACATTAGAGTTAATGTAGATCAAAATCCCTACAATCTTTTAAGAGGAGACGCAGGAACTAAATTATGGATAGGCGCACTTTTTTATCTTGGGTAGGCATGGGCTGGGTTGCCAGTTCTTTGCCCGTGGCTCTAGCTGCTTGTACTTCTAATAATCAATCAACTGCCCAACCGCCCCGATCGGATGGGTTTGTAAGAGTAGGCACTGTGGCAGAATTAGAAACAGGAGCGATCGTTCTCCCCAATTCTGCGATCGGTCCCGTGGCAGTAGTCCGCTATCAGGGAGTTCTGACAGCAGTGAATCCTACTTGTACCCATAAAGGCTGTACTGTAGCTTGGCAACCTAGTGGGGAGTATGTCTGCCCTTGTCATCAGGCAAAGTTTTCCCCTACTGGTGGTGTTGTTAGTCAAGGACCAACTAAAGTTCCCCTAAAAGTTTATCAGGCAAAAACTGAAGGTAATGAAGTTCTAGTCAAAGCTACTGCTTAACTTTGATAGGAAGGAGTATGGATCCTCTTCAAGCTTGGAACCCTCTAAATCTCCGCACTTCGTGCCGCTAAAGCTAGAGAAAGGGAGACTTTGAAACCTTCCGGTTCTCCAGCCTCTAGAGGGGGCAAGGGGGGTAGAAGTTTAAGCATAGAGAGCAGTCTGGCAATGCTTTTGCCGTTAAGTTGACACCGATGAAGGCCTTGTGACCTATAGCTAATCATGCGCCTAACTCAATAATATTGCCGTCTGGGTCTTGGGTAAATAAAGCCGATCGCCCATAAGCACTCATTTGTATAGAGCAATTGTGTTTTAGCAATTCCTCCTTGGCTTGCTCCAAATTCTTGACCCGAAAGGCTAAATGAGGATTGCGTCCCCATTTTTGATCCTGCCCCAGTTGTTGATTTGACTCTTGAATAACTGGTGCTTGAATAGTAGATTCTTGGACAATTGGTTGCTGAACAATTAAATGAATCTGTTCATCTCCCACTTGATACCAAGCGCCGGGAAATCTTAGCTCCCTATCGACCCGTCGTAAGCCCAAAATTGTCCCATAGAAATAATTAGCTTTTTCTAAATCACGAACTACGATCGCTGTGTGCAGATATTTCTCAATCTCAATTCCCATAGGCTCCTAACTGGTCTATTAATTAGCTGAAACGTTTCTTTGCTTGACGGAGTTTTTTGCGTACCTTATTTTTGTAAACCACCATTAAACTTAAAGAGTCTTCAACTTTTAGCTCCAAATCAGCCCGCCAGCCAGTGAGTCCCTGCTCCTCTTGGATAAATTTCCGCCGAGCAAAATCCATGGGGGGAGCGTAGGTTTTGTTGGTTTCTAGCCTTGGCTTCGGGCCTGCCCAGTGAATTACTGCCGCATCATTACCTTGGACTACCGGACCTGTACGATCGAGGGGAAATCTTTTCTGAAGATCTGCCTGACTAAAATCTGGAGCAATTACCTGAAAATCTGCACTAATCAACTTAATTCTGCCTTCATAAGCGGCACGAAACAGCATGAAATTGAGAAAACCCATTTCTCCATACTTAAAAATACCGGGATGGGATTGGTGGAAATCTAGAATCTCCTCGTATTCTTGGAGGGAAAATATTCCTTTTCTCGCAAAGAAAGTTCCCGTACAAAAATATTCATTCTGGTATTTCTGCCAAGGAAAATTAGGGAAATATTTTTCTAAGGGTGCGGTTTCAAAGAAAAACTCACCTACTTGGGATGGAGTGTAGCCATAACAGGGTTTATCAATCACTACATCATAGTTTTGAAAATCAGCAAACTGGAGAATATTACCCCAAATATTTGTATCAGCATCTAAGAATAAAAATTTTGACCAAGGACTTTCAAAGAAAGCAATCATTTTAGTTAGTCCCCAACCAAAACTTCGCTCCCGCAGAAATTGATTTTCTACAGTATT
>JANMHD010000325.1:0-3609 GCA_031374985.1 Coleofasciculaceae cyanobacterium OTE_70_metabat_329
GGAGAAACAGGGATTGCTGCCGGAATCCGGCGGATTGAGGCTGTGGCCGGGGCAGCGGTGTTAGATTACCTGCAAGTCCGGGAAACAGTGGTGCGGGAGTTAAGCGATCGCTTCAAAGCCAAACCTGAAGAGTTGACCCAACGAGTAAGTAATCTCCAAACCGAACTAAAAACCACCCAAAAGCAACTAGAAACCCTGAAGCAGGAAATGGCCATTCTGCAATCAGATCAACTATTAGAAAAAGTAGAAGCGATCAGTGATTTCTCCACTCTAGTAGCCACCTTGGGGGATGTGGATGGGGAATCTTTGAAAACTGCCGCCACTCGTCTTTTACAAAAGCTCGGTTCAGGAGCAGTAATTTTAGCTTCGGTGCCGGAACTAGATAAAATTAATTTTGTAGCCGCTTTTAGTCCAGAGGTGAACCAAAAAGGTTTGCAAGCTGGCAAGCTCGTGGGAGAAATTGCCAAGCTCTGCGGTGGTGGTGGTGGTGGTCGGCCTAACCTAGCCCAAGCTGGGGGTAAGGATACCACAAAATTACCAGAGGCCTTAGCTTTAGCTCAAAAACAATTGCGCGATCGCCTCAGCATCTAGATTTTTCTAAAGAAAGTAGGCTTTCGTAGGGCGGGCAATGCCCACGTTACAATTTTTCTAAAGTATACATAACTCCCTTTGGACATCTAGGCGTTTAATAGCTTTTATGCGCTCACTCCTACTAAACCGACTTTAGTAGTGGCTTCTGGGATAAATTCACCACGTTCTTGTAAAACTTCTAGATAAAGCTCGATCGCTTCTTTAATATTTTTTTGCACGTCTTCTAAGGTATCGCCAATACTGACACAACCGGGAAGGTTAGGAACGATCGCTCCCCAGTTAGTTTCACCCTGCTCATAGATAACTGCATATTCTTTCATGATCATTTCTCCAAAAGAAGGGCAAAAATCTAAAGCATAGATAATTCCCCTTGGACATCTAGGCGCTTAATATTACCAATTTTGCAGAATTTTTCCCCTAGGTTTTCCGCTACTGTGGGGTTAATCCAGCCCAATTGCCGCAGGAGATGAATCGCTACTGCTTGGGTCGATCGCTTGGCCCCGTCCATGGATTTTATTGCCAAACCCATTCCTTCCCCGACTCTGCCAATACACTGAATCCCTTCTGCTCCAGATTTACTCACAATTTCTCCGTGGGTAAGCTGCATGAGTTCTGTATCAAATTCCCCACCTCCGGCTATTAGAGTAGGATGGTGAGTCATGGCTCGGACAATTCTTTCCATATCTAAATTGTTCCCCGAAGCTAACTGGGCGTAGAGGCTAGCCATGTGTCCTAATTGGAGAAAGTAGGTAGGCGCACCGCAGTCATCCTGAGCACTGATGATTTCTTCGGCTGGGATGCGGAGTAGTTCAGCGACCTTACTAAGAATTAGCTTCTGGACTGGGTGATTACGCTGGAGGTAACTATGAAGGGGGAAGTGGCGTTGTTGACAAACTGCCAACATTCCGGCGTGCTTACCAGAGCAGTTGTGCTGGAGTTGGCTAGTGCCTTTAGAACTGAGGGGGCATTGCAGGGCTGAGGGGTCGATATCACAGCGCCAAAGAATATTAAAGACTTGACGGCATTGTTCAGTGGTTCCTTGGTGAGAGCTACAGATAATGGCAAGATCACGATCGCTTAAGCCATAGCGCTCGATTGTTCCACTAGTAGTAGTGGCCATGGCTTGAAAAGGCTTGAGGGCCGATCGGACGAAGGTAGCGGTTTCCGGGTTGCCAGCAGTGGAGAGAACCCGCCCCCGTTCATCACAAACTACTGCCTGCACATGGTGAACAGATTCCCCAATACCTTCCCGGAGCAACTGTACTTCCAGCGCCAAGGATTGATTTCTTTTGCCTCTAGTCATGAATTATTAAATATTTTATATTTCAATCTAGGAATTTATTTTTACAGGATTTTTAACCACCACAGCAAACTCCCCATACAGAGAATAGCACCAGACAGACCAAAGCTGATGATCAAACGGCGGAGGATTGGGGCGACATCAAAGTTGGCAATCAGGCGATCGCGGGTTAGCATGGATGGGGGCTTCGGCCAAGTCTGACCATCGTACCAGCCAGATTCTTCATAAAAAATAGTTTCCTTGCCTAAGCGATCGCTCACATACCACCAAGCAGAATATAAGCGTAGCAGGGCTAAAATGGGAATCAGGGTTGATCCCATGATCGTAGCAACTAAAAATTGCCCCAGGTTTTTGCTGGGGGGAAAACTACTTGCGGCTACTGTGGCAGCCAAAAATCCGTTAACCATACCAATCCAGAAGAATTTTCGACCATACTGCCAATATCCTAGAGTTGCCCAGCTAAAAAACCAAGAATTCTGTAACTGTTGGTACTCATTCACTGGTTGCTGTTCTAGAGGGACGGGACAAACAGATACCGATGACTCTGGCATATTTTCCTCCTAGGGTTGGTACTTCTAAAAAGATAAGGATTTTTTATTAGGATTCTCCCACCGCACGGGAAGAATTTTTGTTTTTGATCTAGTTTTCTGTATTTTCGGCAAAGGGAATCAGTTGTCCATGCCCCCAGAAAGCCTCTAGGTTGTAAAAGTCTCGCTCTTCTGGCAGAAAAATATGGGCAATCACATCACCGTAGTCTTTGACAATCCAACTACCTTCTGTCTGCCCCTGTACCCGTAAAGGTAAACGCTGTAAATCCTCTTCTACTTGGGCATCGATCGCCTGAGAAATTGCCCGTACCTGCGCCTTTGAGAAACCCGTAACAATAACAAAGTAATCTGCAAGGTAGGAAACTTCTCCTACATGCAGGATCATAATATCTCCGGCTTTGCGGTCATCAGCAGCAGTGGCGATCGCTTTAGCTAGGTGAAAACTACTATCATTTTGGTCGTGGACATTTCCTGTATTTTCTTCTAAAAGGGTAGGGATGAGCGTAAATTGTTCTTGCATTAAATCTCCAATTAATTAAGATTTTCGTAAAGCCCAGTTTCTTGTAGCAATAGTCCGGGGGTGAATTAGATTACGACTATCTAACAGATATTTTAAAGCATAGTCACAGGATAGCCACACTGCTTGGTACAAATTTTGATAGGAAATTTCCCGGAGTTGTTCTAGTTCTGGGGTATTTCCTCGATTAGGCTCTAGGGTATCTGCAACAAAAAGAATACAACTCAAGATATCCATATCGGGATTGCCTAGGGTATGGTTGGCGATCGCCCCCAATATTTCTGGATCTTCTACCCCAAATTCCCGGCGAGCAATTACTGCACTAATATCAGCATGGATCAAATGGGGATGGGCTAGACAGATTTCATCAATTTCTAAACCTTCTTCTTTAGCAATCTTCAATAATTTCTTGGGCTTAAAATATTTAGCCAGATCGTGCATTAATCCTGCTTGGGCAGCCTTGGAGCAATCGACTCATAAATTTCTGCCAATTCTTCAGCCATAGCTTCCACCCCTAAGATGTGGCGAATCCGACTAGGGGGAACTTCTTCTTCTAACCATGCCAAGACTCGATCGTGCATTTATTTCTCAGGCTGTCTCATTATCAACTCAATTCCATCATAGTTGAATTGCTTCACTGAGAATGCGATCGC
>JANMHD010000342.1:0-1833 GCA_031374985.1 Coleofasciculaceae cyanobacterium OTE_70_metabat_329
CGCAATTCTGGCAGTGTCCTTGGCTAATGCGAAGGCGGCGGCGGAAGATACGGGCTTACCCCTTTACCGTTACCTAGGCACTTCCCTCTCTTCTTTGTTGCCTGTGCCGTTGATGAATGTGATCAATGGGGGAGCGCACGCCTCTAACAATGTGGATTTCCAAGAGTTTATGATTGTGCCAGTAGGGGCGACTTCTTTCCGGGAAGCTCTACGCTGGGGGGCGGAGGTGTTTACTTCCCTGAGTAAGGTTTTGGCAGAGAAAAATCTCCTAACTGGTGTGGGTGATGAGGGTGGTTTTGCTCCAAATTTGGAATCTAATCAATCAGCTTTAGAATTTCTGTTGCAGGCGATCGAGCTGGCAGGTTATAAACCGGGGGAGGAAGTTGCCCTGGCACTGGATGTGGCGGCTAGTGAATTTTACAAAGATGGGAACTATGTTTACGATGGTTCTGCCCATACACCGGGGGAATTTGTAGATTATCTTGCCAAGCTGGTGGGGCAATATCCTATTGTCTCGATCGAAGATGGTCTTCACGAAGATGACTGGACAAACTGGCAATTACTCACCCAAAAAGTCGGCAGCACCACCCAACTAGTCGGTGATGATCTCTTTGTTACCAACCAAACCCGGCTCAAGAAAGGGATTGAAACCAAGGCTGGTAATGCGATCTTGATCAAACTCAACCAGATTGGCTCCCTCACGGAAACCCTAGAAACCATCGACATGGCAACTCGCAACGGGTTTCGATCGATCATCAGTCACCGTTCTGGGGAAACCGAAGATACAACGATCGCTGATCTGGCAGTAGCAACCAATGCGGGACAAATCAAAACTGGTTCCCTCTGTCGCAGTGAGCGGGTGGCAAAATACAACCGTCTGTTAAGGATTGAGGAAGAGTTGGGCGATCGAGCCATCTACTCTGGTAAGGAGCAGTTCCCTAGAGCCTAGGATTTTTGTTCCCAATATATAGCAATTAACATTCAGGTTAGGATAAGGCAAGGGGCTGAGGCTCCTTGTTTTGTTTGTATAGGTATGATGCCAGGAGATTGACTAACCATGACAACACCATCTCTCTACGATCGTGATATTTTACTCTGGGTAGAAGATACAGTTGCTAAACTGAAGTCTCATGATTTTGAGCAGTTAGATCTTGAGAATTTAATTGAAGAGGTAGAAGCCTTGGGCATTTCCCAAAGGAGAGAATTACGGAATCGACTAACAACTCTCCTAGAACATTTACTAAAACGCCTATATGTCAATTTATCGAATGATTATAATGGCTGGGAGCGGACAATTCGGGAACAACGGCGACAAATTCATTTCTTGCTAAAAGATTCTCCCAGCCTGAAGTCTATTTGGGCAGAGACTTTTACTCAAGCATGGGAACTAGCGATCTCTGATATTTGTGAAGAATATCCTCAAACTCAATTCCCCGATCGCTGGCAATTTTCTTCAGACTTAGAACCAATGCTCAAGGATAAATTTTGGCAGGAGGTTGACTAACCATGACAACACCATCTCTCTACGATCGTGATACTTTGCTCTGGGTTGAAGATACTGTTTCTAAACTCAAGTCTGGTGATTTTGCCAATTTAGATCTGGAAAATTTAATTGAGGAGGTAGAAGCCTTGGGGCGATCGCAAAAAAAAGAACTAAAAAGTCGCCTTTTAGTATTATTAGAACATCTCCTCAAGCGTTTATATGTAGATTCATCCCAAGATTATCGGGGTTGGGAGATTACAATTCGCCAGCAACGCCAACAAATTGAACTAGAAATTGATGATTCTCCTAGTCTGAAAACAATTTGGTATGAAGCTTTTAATAAAGCATGG
>JANMHD010000369.1:0-2865 GCA_031374985.1 Coleofasciculaceae cyanobacterium OTE_70_metabat_329
AGCTAAGGTAGTGATCACTGCTGATGGGGGCTGGCGCAAGGATACGATCGTACCTCTGAAAGAGCAAGTAGATAAGGCCTTAGCCCATAACCAAGTTCCCACCGTTACCGATGTGCTAGTAGTGGAACGCACCAAGCAAAAAATTGCCATGGAAGCAGGGCGAGATCACTGGTGGCATGACCTGAAACAGGGAATTAGTGCCTACTGCCCAGCAGAACCGATGGACAGTGAAGATGTATTATTTGTCCTCTATACCAGCGGCAGCACCGGCAAACCCAAGGGCGTAGTCCACACTACGGCGGGTTACAATCTCTACACCCACATGACTGCTAAGTGGATTTTTGACCTCAAGGATACGGACGTGTACTGGTGTACGGCTGATGTGGGCTGGATTACGGGGCATAGTTATATTGTTTATGGGCCTCTTTCTAATGGAGCGACTACTCTCCTGTACGAAGGCGCTCCCCGTGCCTCTAATCCGGGTTGTATGTGGGATGTCATTGAGAAACATGGGGTGACAATTTTTTACACAGCCCCCACCGCCATTCGATCCTTCATGAAAATGGGAGAACATTTCCCTAAGCAACGGGATCTCTCTTCCCTGCGTTTATTAGGAACCGTGGGGGAACCCATTAATCCTGAAGCGTGGATGTGGTATCACCGGATTATTGGTAATAGCAAGTGTCCGATCGTTGATACTTGGTGGCAGACGGAAACTGGGGGAGTTATGATCACGGCGCTACCGGGGGCTATTCCCACGAAGCCCGGCTCGGCAACTCTCCCCTTCCCCGGCATCTTGGCAGATGTGGTGGATCAAGCTGGGGAACCCATAACTAGTGGCAGTGGGGGTTACTTAGTAATTCGTCATCCTTGGCCCGGCATGATGCGGACGGTCTTTGGGGATGACGATCGCTTCCGCCGTACCTACTGGGAATACCTCCGCCCGGCTTCAGGAGAATATATTTACTTTGCTGGGGATGGAGCGCACAAAGACCGGGATGGTTATTTTTGGATCATGGGTCGGGTAGATGATGTGATCAGTGTGGCGGGGCATCGCCTAGGAACAATGGAAATTGAATCTGCCTTGGTTTCTCATCCTGCTGTGGCTGAGGCGGCCGTGGTGGGGAAACCTGATGAAATCAAAGGGGAAGAAATTGTGGCTTTTGTCTCTTTGGATG
The DNA here is from genome assembly GCA_031374985.1 of Coleofasciculaceae cyanobacterium OTE_70_metabat_329. GTDB lineage: Bacteria > Cyanobacteriota > Cyanobacteriia > Cyanobacteriales > JAAUUE01 > JAAUUE01. The sequence continues at coordinate 1,179 of JANMHD010000369.1, forward strand.
GTTCTCAAGTAGCTAGTGAGGAATTGGCAAAAATTCTAAAACAGCATGTGGTAGAAGAAATTGGGGCGATCGCTCGGCCGGGGGAAATTCGCTTTACCGATGCTCTGCCCAAGACTCGATCAGGAAAAATCATGCGCCGCTTGTTGCGATCGCTGGCTTCTGGTCAAGAAATCACTGGAGATACTTCGACTCTAGAAGACCGCACTGTACTTGATAAACTCCGCAGTGAGGCTTAACAATTTCCCCTTTAAAGAGCGTAGGATTACTGGTAACTTATTAATTAGAGCAAACTTATTAACTACATTTGCTAATCTAAATTCACTTAAATATCTGGTGATGAGATGAGAGAAACAAATTTATTAAATAGTACTAATAGCCCTAATAATCCTACCTCTACTACTAATTCTGAGTTTGCCTACACCGATGAGCAGATTGAGGCTTGGTTACAAGGATTACTAGCGATCGCTTGGTCTGATGGCGATTTTGACCCCCAAGAACAGGAACTAATTGCTGAGTTGACCCTAGTTCAGATGGAGCAGAGTCAAAAAAATTCTTGCTCCCTAGAACCGGTGACTCCCGAAGAAATTGCCCAACTCCTCGGCAAAAATACCCCCGCTGCCGATAATTTTATGCGGACAGCAGTAATGGTAGCGATCGCTGATGGGGTCTATACCCACTCAGAGGCGCAAATTCTTCACCGCTTTGCTGATGTTCTAGGGCTGGAACCAGAAGTTTTAAAATCTCTAGAACATACTATGTATGTACAAACCGATGCAGAAATTAGGCATTCTGAGCAGAATACTAGTGTGGATGTACTATCTCCTGTCCGGGGTTGGCTAGATGGCTTGGAAATGAATGATCCCAGGGTTGCGCGGTTTATGTGTAAGCTGATCCCTAGCCAATGCCCTTTTGAGCGGGATGTAATTTTGTTTGGGCACAAGATTGTCCACATTCCTCCTATGTGTAAAATCAATCCTCTCTACGAACAGTTAGTAGGTTTGCGGTTCCGGGCGCTGTCATATCTAGCTGATGATTGCCATGAGGATATTACAGCCTTAATTCAATAATTCTCTATTAAAATTGAAGTGATAAAAATTTTTGTGGGAGTGTTTTTCTATGTCTCTAGACGAGTATTATTGACACGAAAATGTGATGACTTTCAGGAGTTGCATCAAGCAAACTTAATACACGCTGGGATTTTGGCAGTTTACCAAGATGCGGAGATATCTAAGAATATGAATTATCAGCAGATTGTGGAGGCGATCGCAAATTTAGAGTTAGCAGAATATGCCCTTGAAAATCAGTTTGTTATCCTTAATCAGTGGAATTATTAAGTTATACTTCCTCTCAGTGCTGGGCATAGGAAAATAGTTCTGGGAAGAATTAGCCAAATTGATCTAGGAGTGCGATCGACAAACCGCCAACTAAGTTATAGTCCCATATCTTGACAGGATATAAACTATGCGTTAATTTAGCAATGAAATAATATTTATCCTACAAGTCCAATTCAAGAGATATTGAGATTACTTAGTAATTAGCTAAAACAGCTGTTTGAAACTATATGGAACCTTAAGGATAGAGATACTATAAGTAAATGAGAATTTAACGTTCAATAATACGACAAAATATCGTTGAGAGTCTGTTTATGATGACAAATATTGATTATGAACACATTTACCAGCTTATA
>JANMHD010000370.1:0-12552 GCA_031374985.1 Coleofasciculaceae cyanobacterium OTE_70_metabat_329
GGCAAAACTATTGTGGGAATGTTGGCCATGAGTTTAGTCCAGCAAAATACCCTAATTCTCACTAGTAGCTTAACTTCATTACGCCAGTGGCAACGGGAGATATTAGATAAAACGACCTTAACGGCAGACTTGATTGCTGAATATACCAGTGACAACAAAAAAACGGCTCCGCTTACCCTCTCAACTTACCAAATGCTGAGTTATCGAGCGCATAAAAAGAAAAATCAATCTCAAGTAGATCAGAAAGATCAAGAAAATCAAGAAGATCAAGATCAACCAGATCGAGATGAATTTCCCCATTTTGATTTGTTTAATGCTCGATCGTGGGGACTGATTATCTATGATGAAGTCCATCTCTTGCCCGCCCCGGTGTTTCGGATTACGGCTGAATTGCAAGCCCGACGGCGGTTGGGTCTAACTGCCACCTTAATCCGAGAAGATGGCAAAGAAGGAGATGTCTTCGCCCTGATTGGTCCCAAACGCTACGATGTGCCGTGGCGGGAATTAGAAGGACAAGGGTACATTGCCACAGCTAATTGTACAGAGATTCGAGTTCCCCAAAGTGAAACAGAAAAGATGACTTACGCCCTCGCCCCCCGCCGTCAGCAGTTTCGGATTGCCGCTGAGAATCCTCAGAAATTGGTAGTGGTGCAGAGTTTATTACAAAAAGAAGCAGGACATCGATTGTTAGTTATTGGGGAGTTTATCGACCAGTTAGAGGCGATCGCCCGTCTGACTAACCTGCCTTTGATCACCGGAAAAACTAAACAAAGTGAGCGTGATCGGCTCTATACCGCCTTCCGCAACCAAGAAATTCCCGGCTTGATTCTCTCACGGGTAGGCAATTTTGCAGTGGATCTACCAGATGCCGATGTGTTGATTCAGGTATCAGGGAAGTATGGTTCTCGCCAAGAAGAGGCCCAGCGCCTCGGTCGCATTCTCCGCCCCAAATCCGATGGTCATACCGCCAGTTTTTATAGCCTTGTCTCTCTCCAAACCTGCGAAGAAGATTTCGCTCGGCATCGGCAGCTATTCCTCACAGAGCAAGGCTACAACTACACGATCGAAGTCCAAAGCGATAGTTAAAGGCAGAATTATTCTGCCAACGCTTCCAATTCAGACTCACTCAGATAATCATCATCTTCCAACATATCCAGAATATCCTCCTCACCGGGAGGTTCTAGAGTCAGTTCTTCTAGCACTAGTTCTTCTAAATAATCCTCTTGATAAAATAAAGAATCCCCCAATAGCCAGTGGCCTTGAGTAGGGGGTAAATCTTGGTGCTGTCGCAAAAGCCATGCATTATCTAGTAAATCTGGATGATTAAAATATTCGTAAGGCAGGTAGCAATAGCCCCGATCGCCCCAGTTTACGCCCCAACTATTACGGGCAATCACCACCTCATCTATATCAGAATAACCCACCGCTAACAGAGCATGACTACCCAAGTGAGATTCCATTTCTAAATCCGGCAACAACACCAATCCATCCTCTGTTACCTCTCCAAAAGATGTGAATACTTCCAGTCCAAAAGCAATAGGATAACCCACTGCTAGATAAAATTTGAAACTACTCAAATCAGTTGCTACCGCTACGGATGATTCTAAAGCATAGGGCAGAATAGCTTCATAAACTGACTCTGGGGGTTTTTCATTAATAATTCCCGGTTGATCTGCATAGGTTTCTGCCCCACAAGCGCCATATTTTTGGAGAGAGGCGATCGCTTGGGCAAGACTAACACCGGAATCTTCCACTAAATTATCTAATAAATTGTCTAAAGCTGCACGGGCATTGTAGTAAATAAACCAACAACTGAGAGTTACTTCTTTTCCCTGATGGAGCTGAAGCAGGTATTCGTAGGCCGTAGCGATCGCGTCTACACTACAACTAGCAATGATGCTATGATCCACCACCGGATTTAGGTATAGCCGCAAATCAACCCCCGGCGGTAACTCTCCCAAATCAGCCGGAATTACCCCAGACGACGGTTCAATATCTCGATGATAGCCGCCGACTAACTTCTCGCCGTGGCTGTGACGAATATAGGCAAACTTTCCTGACTGGTAATATTTAGACATAGCCTCAAATCCTATCTATCTCTGCCAAAGTTGTTACTGCTTGCTGACAGAGTGCATCGTGGGCGTTGCCATTACTAGCAATTAAGCATCCCCATTGATTAATATCTCCAGTATTATATTGCAGAGCCTTACCCTCAGCCGTGGTAAACTTCCCGCCAGCCTCCGTCAGAATTAATTCTGGAGCTGCCATATCCCAATCCTTGGGGGCAGATTTTCCTGAAAGAGAAATATAAACATCCGTTTGTTGTTCAATAATGGAGGTGATTTTACAACCAACGCTACCTACCTGTTTTTGGGATTTGAAGGGAATTTGGCTCAATAATTGGTTGAATCTTTCATCTCGGTGGGTACGACTGGCCACCAAAGAAAGTTCGGGGATAGTAGAACGATCGCTCACCCGCACTGGTACTTCTACCCCATCCTTGCCGACCCGAAAAGTCCCACCCCCCCGCCAAGCAAAATAGATAGTTTCTGCTTCAGGAATAGCTACCACTCCAATTACTGGCCGTTGCTGATGTACCAGAGCAATATGAATAGCATACTCCCCAGTTTTATCAATAAAATCCCGCGTGCCATCTAGAGGATCAATAATCCATACCCAAGGCTGAGATGGCGCTGTGGTCTGCCCTTTATAGGTTTCTTCTGTCAGGTAAGCAAACTCGTTCTTGCCAAAAGCTGCATGAAAATTATTGAGGATGTATTGATTCACTGCCAGATCTGCCGCCGTCACAGGTCCGTCTTTTTTTTCTTGGACTTGGAGCGAAGTATAGTTAGGTTCCCCCCGATAGTACGATCGTAAAATCTCGGCAGATCCCCAAGCAGTAGTGACTGCGATCGCCGTTACTTCCGGCAACCAATTATCATTATTACTATTTATTAAAGGCAGGATGGTCATTTATTAATTACTTTATTAATTACTTTATGGGAACTCTAAAGGAGTTGTGCTGGGCTTCGGCTCCGCTCAGCTAGGTAAATGATTTAGGACTGCTATAAATATAGCAATTCTTTTATCAGTCCCTGTGCCTACTTAAGAGATTTAATGTCTAAATCAAATGCTACGGCACTTTTCATTAGAGCTGCAGCCGAGAAACCCCCTGAATCCCCGCACTAACGTGCCGCTACGCTGGAGCAAAGGGGGACTTAAAGATCAAGTATGTACCTCATCAAGCTGTAAAGTGCTGTAAAAGTAATCCAGAACGTTAAAATTTAACAAAATAATAAAAAATAAATAAATGAAAACTTACGACTGGATTGTTGTGGGCGGAGGCATCACTGGGGCTGCCCTAGGCTATGAATTAGCTCGCCAAGGTTTGACAGTGCTACTCCTAGAGCAGCATGAAGTTTTGCAGGGAGCAAGCCGCTATAGTTATGGGGGCTTAGCTTATTGGTCTGGCATGACGACTCTGACTCGGCAACTGGCTGCCGAAGGCTTGGCAAAACATCGATCGCTCTCCCAAGAACTAGAGGTAGATACCCAATTACGGGAATTGAATTTATTGCTAACGATCGAACCGGATGTTGATCCCCAAGTAGTAGCTCAAGATTACCAGAAATTTTCTATAACTCCTCAACTTTTGGATCCTGCTGCCGCTGCCCAAGTAGAGCCTTTATTAAATCCCCACGCAATTTCTGGAGCCTTACAATTACCCCACGGTCATATCAATCCCTTATTAACTACTCTGGCTTATACCCAGGCAATGCAAAGGCACGGCGGTGATATCCACTATGTCCAGGTATTAGGTCTAATTAGTCGTCGAGATCTGCATATTTCTGGGGTGAGTACTGCCCAAGCTGATTACCACGCCCACGGAGTGATTATTTGTGCCGGGGGTTTGAGCCGAGCTTTACTTAAAACCGCCGGGATTAGCGTTCCCCTCTACTTTACCCATGCCGAATCGATCGAGGTTTCCCCAGCTAATACTAAAGGAGTTAAGCTATCTAATATTGTCATGCCTGCTGTCTTACAACGGATGGATATGGAAGCGATCGCCAGCACCCCAAATCAGGATGATCTCTGGGAACAAGAAAACCATGAATTAGCACCTCCAATCATGGATGCCGGGGCGATCCAATTTGCAGATCAAAGTCTCCGCCTAGGACAAATTAGCCGAGTATTGAGTAATCCCCATGCTGCCATTGATGCTGCGGCAAGCGAAGCCCAGATGCGTCATTCTATAGGAAAATTATTACCCAGATTAGCCGGCCTCCCCGGAACTTGGCATCATTGCCTAGTTGCCTACTGCCGGGATTACCTCCCGTTAGTTGGGCAGGTGGCAGACTATGAAGGTTTACATATCTTTTCTGGTTTTAGTAATCCCCTAGTCTTTGTACCTACCCTTGCCCAAAGATTTAGTAAATACCTAACTGGTAGCAGTGATAACATTATTGAGCAACTTTCTCCTAGTAGATTTAGGGAGGTAAAGAAGGTACAGGGAGATAAAGAAGGTATGGGGAGGTAAAGAAGGTACGGGAGTTTACCAATTAACTTTTTCCTTTCTATCCATGCTCCTAAGTTTCTCAATTATTTTTAATTTAATAATTCTTTATTCCCTTACCTCTCTGTACCTCCCTGTATCTCCCCTTACCTCCTTTTACTCTAATGCCAGATAATGTATTGATCTTAATTGCTGGGGGCTTGTTTTCTGGAGTCCTTGCAGGTTTTTTGGGTATTGGCGGTGGCACAGTCCTTGTCCCCATTCTTGTTACCTTGGGCTATACTCCTGTGCAAGCTGTCGCCACTAGTAGCCTAGCGATCGTAATTACCTCCATCTCTGGGAGTATCCAAAATTGGCGGATGGGGGTTCTAGATTTAAAAAAGGTTTTGTATCTCGGTATTCCTTCTTTACTTACTGCCCAGTTAGGGGTCTACATTGCTAGTAATGTTGCCTCCTATATTTTGCTCTTTGCCTTTGGGTTATTGCTTTGGCTGAATATTTATTTGGTGGAATTGCGAAAGCAAGTAATTGCTCGTAAGCAACGGGAAGCGGCGGAAAATTTAGAAAATGGCGTAACTACTGTTGATCAACCCATGAACCCGGTAGTTGCCAGAATTGCTACAGGCGGGATTGCTGGAGTTTTAGCAGGTTTGTTTGGAATTGGTGGGGGTGTGATTATGGTTCCCATGCAAATGCTTTTACTAGGGGAAGCGATCAAAGTTGCGATCCAAACTAGTTTAGGGGTGATTATGATTACGGCGATCGCTGCCACTTCTGGTCATTACGTAGCGGGAAATGTTTTATTTATGCAAGGGCTAATCTTAGGCAGCGGTGGTTTAGTCGGAGCGCAGATTAGTACCCGATTTTTGCCCAAGCTTTCTGACAAGGTAGTAAGTTTTGCTTTTCGGGCGTTATTAGCTCTTTTATCAATTAATATTTTTTGGCAAGCCTGGACTAGGTTTGTAGCTAGGTAATCTAGATAATCAAGAATAGGTAAAGTGATTAATTTGCTTTAGGGGAATACCAGTACGGGTATTAATTTCTAACAGAGAAGTATAATCTCCCCCCCTTTCTCGCTCGGCAACTATTTTAGCGGCAGCTTGGGGTGTAAGACCACAGGTAACTAATTCTTCCTCAGAAAAGCTATTTAGACATTGCCAAGGCTCTTCTGAGGTAATCAGAGCAATAGGGCTATTAAACATTATCAAAGGTTCTAATCTACTAGCATAACTGGCTGGTAATCCCCCTTGGTGAATTAATTGCTCTAAATTTACAAAAACTAAACCCTTTTGCCGGAGGCGATCGAGCTTATTGGCATAGACGATCGGTAAACCCAGATGATAGACCAGATCGTGTTTGGAACATTTATTAATATCAATTTTGCCGTGATGACGGGCAATTAGCTGGGCAAGATGGCGATCAGTGGGAATTAACTGACTCTTGGGACAACTCTTAATCAAAAAGGATTTGCGGAGATAAAGGGCTGTACCCACTTGGGCAATCCAAATCAAACTAACTAGAGTTGAAGAAGATAGAGCGATCGCCCCGACAGTGATGCCTAGCCCGATCGCTAACCAAGAGGAAGTTCTCGTCCGATAACCCGCATAACAGATAGCCAGCCCCCCCAAGTGAGGGAACATCGACCACCAAATCCAGTTTGGAGTTTGTTTTAACCAATTGTAGGTACTAGACACTGGAACTCCCTATTAGTTATAGATATTACCCTTAAGGTTAGGACAGACAAGGAGCTTAAGCCCCTTGTTCTCTGAATCCATTATTCTAAATCCATTATAGAGAATCAAGGATTTTACGCCGTTTCTCCTCGTACTCTTCAGCAGTAATAATTTCCTTATCATAGAGTTTCTTTAATCCCTCTAAAGTTGCTACCCGGTCTTTCCCTAACTCCCGTCCTAGGGAATTTTGATAGGGTAAAAGGTTTTGATTGTACTGCATATCAAAGGCTCGATCGGACATTAATATCAACCCTAAAAATTCAAAAAAAGCAATAATCGCCGGGAACCCCGTCCAGAAAAATAATAAATACAAAATCCCAGCAAGATTTTGTCCTAAATAGAACTTGTGGATACCGAGCGAACCCAAAAATAAAGCTAGTAAAGCCGCAGTCACCTTATTCTTCATCTATTACTCCCAAACCATCTCAACTAATCCTAGTTAGCCCTAGCTAAAATTTTAAGTTTATTCCTAACTAAGAAGTCCTAATTTTTTAGCGCTGTTCTTTAACCACTTTCGTTAGTTTATTCATCAGAAAATAGATCAAAACTATCCCAACTTGCGCCTCTAGGAGAGTGAAATATCCCCGCAGCAGGTAGTTACCATTTGTCTGGGAGTTAAAAGCAAAAACTACAACTCCCAAAACTAAGTAGGGCAATAATTTTAATCCAGAGCGATATATAAAGCCTTGGTGTAAGTTAGATTTAATCATACATTTTGAATAATCCACTACCTCTAGTTTAGTTATTTTTCGTTAAGAATACCTGGTGCAATACGGGTGCAATACGGGGGATATTCTTACTTTTATTTGCTCAAGGCAGAAATTCCGGCTGCGGTAAGGCAACAGTATCAATATTTCCTTGAGCATCTAAGGGCATCTCCTCTAGCATAACAAAATGCTTTGGAATCAACTCTGGAAATAAATTAGTAGCTAAAAACCGGCGGAGATTTTCTAGGTACAAACCTTTAGTATTAATAATATATTCAATACTTTGATAAATGATAGATTCCTCTTCCTTGTTGAGATGTAAGCGCAGACCGGCTTGGGAGCCTTTGTGCCACCATACGATCGCTTGGAGGTCTAACTTTCGGTTACTGCCGGGAAGCCGTAGTCTCAGACGTAAATTTTTACCTTTTTTCCAGATGCTATCAACACCTTGAATCCTAATTCCCGTCAAGGAAATATTTTCTGTCACCCAGCCAAAAGTCCGTCCATCAGCAAAATGGACTCCCACATTAGTATGTAGCGGCACTCTTGGCTCAGAGCGGCGTAGGTCTTGTACCGATAAACCACTACTCTGGCTTAGGTTTTTTACTATTTGATGTACTACATTAATTACCGACGACTTAGGATCAAACAAAACTCCTGTACGGTCTCCAGACAGACTAGTTTGGACAGCATTAAAACTTAAGGTATCAAGAAAATTTTTTAAGGAAGATGGGGGTCGTTGATGCCAGACTACTTTGGCGGGAATCTTAACTGGTTTTATCATACCGGGCAGGTCTAGATAGATATAAACTATTTTCCCTAGAAACCAAGACTGGGGGGTATTTAGTAAACAAACTCCGTTGTAGGAAATATCAGCGATCGATAGCTTGACCCGATTTCCCTGTTGATCTTCACACCAGCATTGACTTTGAACAGGTATCCGGTCTACTGCTAGGTCACCGACTAGGTAAGCTACTAAGTGATTTTTTCCATCACTATTGGTGTGGTCGATCACTGCAACTTGACGAATCGCAGGATGTTTTTCCAGTACAGTTTCAATTTTGGCTAAATCAGAGTTCATTACTGGCATTCCCACCTTACCCTAAAATTTAGATTCTATATTTATCAAAGCTATTCAAAACTATTCTAATACTTGCAAAGTTTCTCTGACATCCCTAAGAAGTTACTAAATTAGATTGCTTCTGGTGAACAATTTTACCCCCCTAGGACAGGTGAAATTATTGAAAATTTACATGTATCAGTAATATTGTCTATAGTAACTTCACTGGTAAATTCAAGGATTACTGAAAATCTTGTCTAGTTATGCTCTTTTAAGCTACAGAAAACTTTAAATAACATCACTACCCTCGTAATTAGCCGTAATAAGACTTACCTACGCTGACCACGTAAACTATATAAAGTTCCTCTAATTATAACTTTAGTCGTTTATCTTATAATTTTTTCTGTATCAAACAACAGCTAACCAAGAGAAGTCTAGTCTATTTAAGCTAAAAATATTTTTCTTTCTAGGAAAATTATTCTTGACTAAGTAAATACTCGCAAAAAAGTTAAATAACTACATGTAAATACTAAATTCTGAAGCAAGATAGAATTTATTACTATTTTATAATCACGGAAAAGACTGAAGAATTTAAGCTCTAATTACTACCACTACTCAGGATATATAAACTAATTAGAGTTCCTCCGTTCCAGAGACTATGCAGCAGCATTGAAGCTAATAGATTCCCCTTTGGGGCTAATTCATCTCCAGAGGAACATTGCCAGTACACGACTCCCAAGACCATGCCTAAAACTGTCAGGGGTAGCACCTCCGATAAGCTCAAGTGAGCGATCGCAAATAATAAACTACTCAGAGCGATCGCCCCCCACACGGGCAAATAGCGAGTTAGGGAAGGCAAAAGAAATCCTCGAAAGATAATCTCCTCAAAAATTGGGGCGGCCACAGAAGCTGTGGTGGCAAATATCAAAAAAGACCAGAGGTCATTCCCTTGGAGTGCCAGAGGTAAAATAGGATTACTGCCGCCCTTACCCTGCCAAATTAGTTGATTTACCAAAGAAACTCCAATTACTAGGGGAATTGCCACAAGATAGCCACCCACACCCCACAAAAACCAATTTCCTCGCCACTTGATCGGAAACCAGCCGGGGGGTAAGGGCAAGAAACGGCGTAGGGCAAAGTATAAAACTAGGAGAGTACCAATACTCATAAATAGATAACTGCCAAGGACAGCGATCGCTTTTCCCCGCACATCCAGATTAAGGCTACCCAAGGGTAAATTGCTAAAAATGTAGGGAATTAATAACTGCCCCACAAAGAAAAATCCCCCCACCAGAATTTCCCAAATAGTCTCCCCACCCCAAGGAACAACCAACTTGCCATTAATTATTTTGTTATTACTAGTTCCATGATCAACCCCTGCATTATCCTCAGAAATGTTGATTTCAGAAGCATTAATTCCAGATAAAGTATTTCCAGATAGATCATTCCCCAATAAATTATCGCCAGAGAATAAAATACTTTGTTGACCTTTGATAACTGCTTGCCCTATTAGAAATATCAGGATTCCTAAGCCTAATAGCCCACTAATACTGGGAATTAGAGTCAGGACTAATAACCGCCCTACTGCTTCCCCTGCTTGGGTATTTTCTTGCTGTTGGAGAGCTTTTAACTGGGCTGAAGAATTTTTGAGAGTATAAAGTCGGTGTAGAGTACGATTGCGAAACCAGCTATTTAAACTAGTTTTAATAGTATCTTCCAAATCTAGAGATTTTGAGGTTGATTTTGACTCTGGCTGGGGTGGATCACTCCATAGATTTAATAATATCTTGGCTGTATCTTGAGTTGGCTTAGTTAATTTAGTTGGGGAATTAGCTTGAGAATTAATTAATTCTTGCCAAATATTTCTAGCTGCTTGTTTATTTCCTAGCTCCATATCTAGAATCCCTAAAGCAAGGTCTAGTTGAGGAATTACTTCCTGAAGTTGGGCAATAATTTTGTCATTCTGGGAAGCTAACTCCAAAGAATCCGTAGATTTTTCCGTATTGTTAGTTTTTGGCTTAGATAAGGGGTTTATCAAATCCTCTAGGATTTTTTGATCCGCTTGCCGAGCATTCTGGTATTGTTCTTGGGCAATTTTAACTGGTTCTTCCCCTAGAATAATTCCCCGAAATTGCTGCCAATTCTTACTCACATCCAGACCCGGATCCCCGGTAGGAGGTTGCCACTGGGAGGCTTGCAAAAGTAAATTGATTTGATAAAGTTCCAAGCGACTTTGAATCTGGGGTTGTTGCCAACTTGCGGCTAAAGAGCCAACCATAGTATTAATTGCCACTAGAGTCATTAGGGCGAGAAATAATCTTTTTAGAGTCTGGAGCATAAATGTGCTGAATTTATTGGAGTTCTGGCTCTTTAGAGTCAATAGCTGGAGTGGAAAATATTAAGGATTCGATCGCCCTTAGGGTTTTATGAAAATCATCATTGATAATCTGGACATCAAACTCCTGAGCCGCGGCAATTTCCTGCTCTGCCTGACCTAATCGTTTTTGAATTGCTGCTTCTTGGTCTAGGGCCCGATCGCGGATCCTTTGTTCCAACACTGCCGGAGAAGGGGGCAATAGAAAAATTCGTAAAGCCTCAGGAAAAGATTGAGCAATCTGCCTTGCTCCTGACACCTCAATCTCTAAAATAACCCATTGGCCTTGGGCAACTTTCTCTTCCACCGACAGGCGGGGTGTGCCGTAATAATTACCGGCATATTCAGCCCATTCTAATAACCCTTGCTCTGCAATCATCTCCTTAAATTTGTCTAGGGTGACAAAATAGTACTCTTTGCCGTCAGTTTCGCCTAGGCGGGGCTGGCGAGTGGTCATGGAAATAGAGAAATATAGGGTAGGATGACGTTCAAGGAGTGACTTTAATAAAGTTCCTTTACCCACACCACTAGGGCCTGTGAGAACAATCAGCTTACCTTTAGTCGTACCTGTTTTCATTTTCTTGGGGAATGATATTTTTGAGCTTACTACAGCACTTTGCGGGTGTATTTGGTACAGAGATTTCCCCGCCGAAGATGGAGACTCCTTATTTGTTGTACTGCCCCGATAAGCGCAAAGTGCTGCACAAATTGAAAAACAAATTAAAAACTTAGAATAAAACTTAGGATTAAAAGACTTAGAATAAAAGTTAACTATTAATTTAACTATTAATTATTAATTAACTATTGTTGATTGTACCGTCTTTGTTTGCCATAAATCGGTGAGCAACGGTTTCCGGCTGAATAGCAGAAAGAATAATGTGGCTCGAATCGGTAATAATTACTGCCCTAGTCCGCCGGCCGTAGGTTGCATCAATTAATTTACCCCCTTCCCTAGCATCACTGATGATCCGTTTAATAGGAGCAGATTCGGGGCTGACGATCGCAATAATCCGGTTAGCAGAGACAATATTTCCAAACCCGATATTAATCAGTTGAACTTCCATATGCAGCAAGTTGATTTTACTACTATGATAGCGGCGGTAGCCGAGCTAGAACAAGAATGGCTCCCGGCTAGGGTTGAGCAAGCCTATCAGCGCGATCGCTACACTATTTCTCTTGCCCTGCGTACTCTCCAGCAACGGGCTTGGCTGACCCTATCTTGGCATCCCCAAGCCGCCCGCCTTCACCAAGATAGTCCACCACCCCGGACTCCTGATACTTTCACCCTCAGCGACCAACTCCGTCATCAATTAGGGGGATTAGCCTTAGTCGGCATGGCGATCGCTGCTCCTTGGGAACGGGTGCTAGACCTGCAATTTGCCCAACGGCCTGGGGGCGAGGTGTTATTTCATCTCTATCTAGAAATTATGGGTAAGTATAGTAACTTGATCCTGACTAATGGCGGTGGTGAGGTGATTACCTGCGCCCATCAAGTGAATGAGAAACAATCCAGTGTCCGCCCCATCCTTACTGGACAGCCCTATGTTTTGCCACCGCCTATTTTGGCTCAAGTTCCCGATATTCAAGAATCTTTTGCTAGTTGGTACGATCGAGTCAGCCTGATCCCCGGTACTCTCCAAAAACAATTACTAAAACCCTACCGGGGCTTAAGTCCCGCTTTTATTACTTCTTTAGTCCTGTCTGCTGGATTGCAACCAGAGCAACTAAATACTAGTTTGCTGCCAGATCATTGGGAAAAACTATTTTTCTATTGGCAACGTTGGCTGACGATCGTAGAAACCAAAGATTTTCAACCCGGATGGACAGAGAAAGGCTATACAGTTCTAGGCTGGGGCATCACTCAACCTGAGACTAATACTCAAATCTTGCTCCAAGAATATTATGGACAATTCCTGAGCCACCAGCAATTCCAGCAACTTCATCAACAACTGAGCCAAAAAGTTGGTAATGCCCTAGGAAAAATTAAGCAAAAAGCCACCACCTTTGAGAATAAATTACAGGAGTCGATCGGCGCAGATATCTACCGTCAACAGGCAGATTTATTGATGGCACATCTCCAAGAAATTCCAGTAGGTAGCAAAGCTATTATCCTTGCCGATTTTGAAACCAACCAACCCATAAAAATTTCCCTTAATCCAGAGAAA
>JANMHD010000379.1:0-12043 GCA_031374985.1 Coleofasciculaceae cyanobacterium OTE_70_metabat_329
TGCCTACCTCTTCAATGGTTAAAGTCCGCCGCCACGCATAGCCGCACGATCGCTGAATGTAGGCCATCTTGGTTTTACTACTCACCGCCGTGGCAATTTTCTCCCAGTCTGGTTTTCCCTCAGCAGTCATGGGAATTTCTCGGTAAGAAATGCCAAACTCCATCAGGGATCCCTGGCCCTCTTCCCGCAAACCTACCACTTCTTCGAGGGTATCATGGACAGCCCCCATCACTGATAGCATCTCATCCCCCGGACGCAATACTCCAAACAAAGCGCAGGTAATGGCATGGGTTCCCGAAACAATCTGCGATCGTACAATGGCTGCCTCTGCCCCCACAATTTGAGCAAAAACTCGATCGAGGGTTTCTCGCCCAGCATCGCTATAGCCATAGCCACTTGTCCCAGCAAAATGGTAAGTTCCCACTCTCTGCTCCCGAAAGGCCGCCAACACTTTTGCTAAATTTCCCTTGACTATCTGATCAATTCCAGAAAAAATAGGTTGGAGGTCTTGGACTGCGACTTCAATTAACTCTAAACTCATATTTGACATATTGTTTTACTTTATTTGCCCTGTAGTTGTACTTTATTTATGATTTGTTAAGATTCCTAGCACCTAATCTGGCACTCACCAGTCTAAAATAAAGTCTAAAATAAGGAAATAAGGGTTTTTTCCAAAGAACTCTATAAGACCACAAACTAGGCAAAAAATATCAAATTTGATCATAGGTTATTGAATGACAATTGCAACATCAGCTAAATATCCCCTTAATTGGGTAAATATTACTTATTTTGGATTAATTCATATAGGGGCTTTATTCGCCCTATATCCCGGTAACTTTCGGTGGGATGGAGTTGCCCTCCTGCTCCTACTCCACTGGATTACTGGGGGGTTAGGAATCACCCTTGGTTGGCATCGGTTAATTAGTCACCGTAGTTTTCAAACTCCCAAGTGGCTAGAATATTTCTTAGTTTTTTGCGGAGCCTTGACTTGTCAGGGAGGAGTAATTACTTGGGTTGGTCTCCACCGTCAACACCATGCCCACTCTGATCAAAACCTAGATCCCCACGATTCTAATAAGGGTTTCTGGTGGAGTCATATGGGGTGGATGCTGCACGAGATTCCTGCTGAGGATCAAATTCCTCGGTTCACCAAAGATATTAGTGATGATAAATTTTATCAGTTTTGCCAAAATTACTTTGTGCCGATTCAAGTAGTATTCGGGTTAGTTTTGTTTGCCATCGGCGGTTGGTCTTACGTAGTCTGGGGTATCTTTGTCCGCCTAGTAGTGGTTTTCCACTGCACTTGGTTTGTCAATAGTGCAACCCATCGCTTTGGCTACCGTACCCATGAATCTGACGATAAATCTAGAAATTGCTGGTGGGTTGCGCTTCTTACTTATGGCGAAGGCTGGCACAACAATCATCATGCTTTTCAATATTCTGCCCGGCATGGCATGGCTTGGTGGGAAATTGATATAACTTGGATGACGATTCGATCGCTGCAATTTTTGGGTTTAGCTGAAAAAGTCAAGTTGCCCAATATTTAGATGCTTTATCTCAAAATAGAATCAATAAGGGGCTTAAAGCCCCTTGCCTAAAATCAATTAAAAAATAAACTCCGCTAGAAAGTTAAATCTAGGCGGAGTTATTTATTGAGATATGATTTATTAACCTTAGTTTGAAACTGGGTTTAGTACAGTTCTTCTTCTTGGTGAGTAACGATCGTTACATCAGACTTAGGATAAGCAACACAGGTAAGAACGAAACCATTAGCAATCTGGTCATCATCCAAGAAAGATTGATCAGACTGATCAACCTTACCCGCAGTAACTTTACCAGCACAGGTGGAGCAAGCACCCGCCCGACAGGAGTAGGGTAGATCAATACCTGCTTCTTCAGCCGCATCTAGAATGTACTCATCATCGGGAACTTCGATCGTAGTGTTTAAGCCTTCAGCTTCATTGATTAGTGTAACTTTGTAAGTTGCCATGAGTAGTGTCCTCTGTAATTTATGCAAACAATGGTTTTAAATATTTTGCAGTAACAGGTTTCAACCTCTAATTCTTTCCTAGGTAAGGAATTAAAGGCTTTCCAATTACTTCATTTCTGATACTACGGGAAAAGGATTACCGATCGCTTCAGGATTAGGAATGAAATTTTTAATCTCAGATTGCATTAGTTTTGCTTATGACTCGTGATCACCTCTAATGCCTAGATTTGCAGGAACTCTGATCGAGGAGTCAACAAATACTTCTAGCTAAACTAGCCAAGGATTAATGTTTTCTTAAGCTCAGAGATAATTTCTTAATTAGATGATTCACTAGAAAAGTCTTGAAGGATCAGGCAGTGTTAGAGAAATAAAGATTTCCTCGGTGCGGCCAAAGAAATTTTCACCAGAAATGATTAATAAATAAAGGCAAATATCTATGTCGTTAGAATATCCAGATGAATTGCAGTATCTTGATAGTCATGAGTATGTTCGGCTAGAAGGGGCGATCGCTACCTTGGGCATAAGTGCCTTTGCTATAGATCAACTAGGGGATATTGTATTTTTAGAATTACCTGCGGTGGGGGAGGCTGTAGCCCAAGGTGAAACCTTCGGCACTGTGGAGTCGGTGAAAGCCGTAGAAAGTATGTACTCTCCAGTATCCGGTATTGTTTTGGAGCGGAATGAGCAAATGATAGATAATCCAGAAGAATTGGCAGAGGATCCCTACACGACAGGATGGTTATTAAAAATCAGCTTGGCAGAAGATAGTGTTTTGGCTGATAACGTTTTGTCGGCAGAAGAGTACCGTAGTTTGGTGACTGGAGAATAGAACCTCAAGAAAGGGCCTTAAGAAAAGGGCATTAGCGTTAGTCTTGGGTCGTAGAATTGAAATCGCAGCTACAAGAACAAAGTCCAGCCTTGGGGACTAAAAAGATTCCATCCTAATTATTTTTATACTTATGAATAGCCCAACTGCTTCTACTGTCAACCCTTCAACCGATCCTTCTGCCCGACTAATGACCCAAGTAGTTAATGGTCTTTTGGGCATTAAACCCTTGGCAGCTTTTGCTAAATATCAAGCCCGATCGATGATGATCAAAAGAGCCGAGAAAATTGGTGTACCTTGGAGAGAGACAGTCCGGGATTTGGGACAGATGAAGTGGGATGACTATCTCCAACAAGTCCAGAATCCTCAACTTACTTATCCCGATTACTATGTGCGATCGTTCCATGCCTACGCTGAAGGTAATCTGAGTTGGCAGGCGGCTTGGGAAGTGGAAGTGGCGGCCAAGGCTGTCCATGCGGGGATTTGGCCAGAAGCAGGTAAAGAAGGAGATCGCAAACTCCGGGATAGCTACCATAATTTATTACAAAGTCATATTGGGGAAACTCCACGGGCGATCGTCGACCTAGGTTGCAGTGTGGGCATGAGTACTAATGCTCTCCAAGCCACCTATCCCCAAGCCAAAATTACGGGGGTAGATCTATCTCCCTACTTTCTAGCCGTGGCTGCCTACAATGCCCAGCACCAAGGAGATCAACAAACCTCTTGGGTTCATGCTACGGCCGAGCATACTGGTTTGCCTAGTAATTCTTTTGATTTAGTTTCTATTTTTCTCATGTGCCATGAACTGCCCCAAGGGGCAACTCTAGAGATTTTTCAAGAGGCAAAAAGATTACTCCGCCCCCAAGGACATCTGGCAATTATGGATATGAACCCTCAATCACCCATCTATGCTCAAATGCCTCCCTATATTTTCACCCTCCTAAAGAGTACGGAACCTTACTTAGACGAATATTTTTCTCTAGATATTACAGAAACTCTAACTAAGGCGGGCTTCCAAACCCCAATAATTATTCCCAATACTGCCCGCCACCGGACAATTATTGCCGCCGTTTAGGAGCCTAGAATATACAGCAAATTTAATTCTGGTAAGCCAAGTCATGAATCTTCAAGTCCCCCTTTTGCAGGGGAATTTAGGGGGATCATCTTATGGTGCATCTGAATACAAATTGCTGTAACAAGTTGGAAAACAAGTAGTTTAAGCCCCTTGCCTACCTCTTCTCTGGTAATTAGTAATTAGCTGCCGAGCTAGGGTTTTGGGCAAGAAGAGGCTAATCAGGAGTTTTAGCCCAACGATCGCCATTAATTTCCCTCGTTGGGTTACTCCTTGGGGATCGTAGTAGAGGCAGCGGAGAAAATACTGCATTAATAGCCACGGGTGAGTGTAGGCTAGGTCGCTGCTTAAACCCCGAAAAGTAAGGTACCGATAGAGATTAGCGATGCTTTTGGGTTTGAGATGTTGGAAATGAGGGGGGCTGGATTGGAAGGCTCGATCGATTACTTTCAGGCATTCGCTGGCTTGGCGATCGATCCTTGCAGAAAGAGATTGATTACTTAGGCGATAGAAAACTTGCACTTGGGGAATGACGACAAATTCACAGCTAAACTCAGATTGTTGCGCCATGCGGATAAACAAATCCCATTCATCCACACCAGTGACGGATTCATCAAACCCCCCCACATTTTTAAAGGCATCTCTGCAAATTAGGGCATTGGAGCCATTTTCTAGAAAGTTACTCAAAAGCAAATATTCATAGACATTTCCCTGATGGGTAGCATGACCGCCGGGATAGAGAAACTTCCCTGTTGTATTAATATAATCTGTCCAACTATAGGCGACTTTTGCTCTGGGGGAATTTTGCAATGCCTCTAACTGAAGCTCTAGTTTATCTGCTGTCCACACATCATCAGCATCCAGAAAGGCCAGAAATTTTCCTTGGGCTAGGGCGGCTCCCCGGTTGCGACTAGCACAGGCTCCGGTTTGGGGGTAGGATACTAAACGGCCTTGAATTTGGGGGTGTTGAGCGAGGATATCTTGAATAACGATTGGAGTGCGATCGCTGGAGCCATCATCAATCACAATCAGTTCCCAGTTAGAATAGGTTTGTTGGAGTAGAGAGGCGATCGTCTCTTCAATAGTTTTTTCGCCATTATAAACCGGAATAATTACGGAAATTAGGGGAGAATTCATACTCTGTAATAAACTAACAGATATTTAATTGGGAAGATAATGGTGCAGGGCTTTGAACGACACAATTATCTCTTGTTTTATAGCATGGGTTTGAAATGATTAACAACTTAATAAATAAAGAGGTAAATAATTAATGGTTACGCAAGTAGAAACAAAGAAAAACAATTCCCTACTAGAGTATTTTGAATTTGAGATTAATGCTCTAGAGCATCATGAATATATCAATGGAAAAATAATTCCTATAGCTGATGGCACTCCAAATCATAATCAAATCATTAGTAACTTGTACAGCACATTAAATTTTGCTTATAAAAATCAGCCCAATAAGGTTCTTTTGGCTGACCAAAAATTGTGGATTCCAGAAAGACGAATTGTGACGTATCCCGATGTGATCGTGGTATCAGGAGAAATTCAACTACAAGAAGGGAGGAAAGATACTATTATTAATCCTTTAATGATTATGGAGGTGTTATCAACTTCTACTCGTAACTACGACAAGGAAGAAAAGTTTGCTGCCTATCGGACTATTTCTAGCTTTCAAGAATATATATTAATTGATCAATATAGTTACCATGTCGAATGCTATTACAAAACAGCCCAAGGAAATTGGGTATTTTCTGAGTACAAAAACTTAACAGATATCTTAGATTTTAATAGTTTTTTATTGCCGATTAGTTTGGCAGATATTTATGATAAGGTTAGCTTTGATCTAGAACTACCCGTAATTTAATTTCTTGAAATATTATTCCCAACAAAATCAAGTTTTCTCCCTATCCTACCTCCATGATCTTAGAGGAGAGATTTTGGCGTGTAATTATTTGGCAGTGAATAATCTTAACCGAGATTTTGTGGGAACTAAAGGATTTTCGGTGGTGTTTCAGCGATCGCATCTAGAGAAAACTTGTCAACACTTTCCATTTTTTAAGCCCTATCTAGATCAAGCTCTTCTATCAGACTGTAATGCTTTTTATCTTAATCCTTTATTATTAGGCTCCGGCTCCCGGGTGGATCCCCATATCGATCGATCGCTGCGATCGTATTGCAAAACTATCAACCCACCCCAAGTAGTTAGTGTTCTCTACGTACAAGTCCCCACCGACATGGAGGGAGGAGAATTAGTATTACGCAACCGCAAGCAACAGGTAGGTCAAATTAAACCAGAGGTAAACAAATTAATATATTTTCAGGGTGATCTTACCCATTCAGTTAATGCCGTAAAAACTCCCGGTACTCGCCTCAGTTTAGTATGTGAGCAGTATAATTTAGATGAATCAGAGTTGGTAGATATTCCAGATTTTACGATCGAATCAAGGTCTTCAAAGAAAATATCATGCTACTAGAACTAAAGCAATTAAAAATTCAGCCGGGACAGCAATTATTGCTAGAAGATGTAAGTTGGCAACAACTAGAAAGTATTTTAGGAGAATTAGGAAATAAACGAACAGCCCGACTTTCCTATAGTAATGGGAAATTAGAAATTATGGTTCCTCTACCAGAGCATGAAAAAGCCAAGGAAATTATTGGCGATATGGTAAAGATTTTATTGACTGAATTGGGAATAAATTATGATTCTCTAGCTTCCACGACTTTTAAGAATCAGGGAATGAACCAAGCGGTGGAGCCTGATGCTTGTTTTTATATTCAAAATCAAGGCTTAGTGATCGGCAAAAAACGTCTAGATTTAAGTATTGATCCACCGCCAGATTTGGCCATAAAAATTGACATTACTTCTCGGACTCAATTAACAAATTATCAAATTCTAGGAGTTCCAGAATTGTGGCGCTACGATTATCAGGGATTACAAATTAATATCCTCCAAAATGGCGAATATATAAAATCAAACTCTAGCCCTACCTTTCCCGAAATTCCTATTATCAATTTGGTAAATCAGTACGTAGAGCAGAGTCAATTTGTAGGTGGCAGTCAGGCTCTGAGAGCTTTTCGGATTTGGCTAAAAGAAAATATTCTTATATAACTTTCCAGCTTTAGTCCGCACCAGCAGACTTTGTTCTTATAGCTGCGGTTTCAACCGCTTACTCTCTAGGAGTGCTGGGGAGTTAGTAAAGGTCTAAAGCCATGCTTGAGAGAAATTTCGCCGATTTGTTCCATTTTGGGAACCGTAATTTGATTTCTACCCCACGAAAAATTAGTATGGAGATTTTCAAATTCCAACAGCATCCCTTCCGCAAAACAGGCAAATAGTTGCCGCCTTGGCACATCCATATTAACTATTTCCATGATTTTCCACTCAATATCAAGGGAATGCTCCACGATGCCACCATTGACTACATGAATCCCCGGATATTGGAGCTTAGTCCCCAGATTTTTAGGATAGCCACCATCAATCAGCAGACAAGGTTGCTTTAATTGTTCAGGAGAAATTTCTACACCCTTAGGCATGCTCGCCACCCAAACAATAATATCAGCCTGGGGCAGAGCTTCCGTTAGCTCCATAATTTTACCCCGTCCTAACTCCGCTTGAAGGTTTTGCAATCGTTCTTGATTACGGGCAATCAGGAGAATTTCTGCTACATTAGTTTTTTCATTTAACCAACGACACACGGCACTACCAATATCTCCTGTAGCTCCACACACCGCCACAGTAGCTTTATCTAGATCAATCCCTAGCTGGGCAGAAACCTGTTCTACTTGGCGACAAATAATGTAGGCCGTGTGGGTATTACCCGTGGTGAAGCGATCAAACTCCAGTTCTATATTGCGTACCTGTTTACTCTCGTGTAATTTAAACTCCTCAAAAATAATTGAAGAGAAACCTCCCAAAGCAGTGATCTGAATATCGTGCTTTTGGGCAAGAGCCATAGAATTAAGAATTTTTCTAATGGCAGCCTTAACTCGGCGATTCGCCAGCATTTCTGGTAAGAAGCAAGACTCAATATACTTGCCCTCAATCTGTTGCCCGGTAATGCTAGTAACTTTGATCGTATCAACTATCTGGGGTGGTGCAGAACACCAAAAGTCTAAATCTTGGTCTGCATATTCTGGATAGCCTAAGTCTCTGGCTACTTTCTGAGCGTGTTCTAAACTGGTAAGATGACCAATGAGACCAAACATGAAATATATAGTTAAATTAAGGGCAGGGATAGCCTTGAAAATTTCAAGACGTTCTATCAATCTAACATAGAAATAAGCTGATTAAATTTACTCCTTATAGGGCTATGACTGCAACTAAACCCTCCATTAAACCCTTCGTGGTTCCTACCTATACTTCTCAAGTCTTAACCCGTGCCGATCGAGCCTTTCTTTGCTCTCCATTTTTGCTTGTCTTCCTAAGCCAGATGCAGATTAGTAGCATTTCCCTACAAGATATTACCGGCGCCAAGGGAGTAGACCAAGGTTATACTAAAAAATCCCTAGGGGAACTGACAGCAGAGGCGGCAGTTTTGTGGCTAATTCAAGTAGGCTTGGTGCGGCGGGAAGTCGATGGACAAGGGATTACCGATGGTTTTCGGCTAACTTTGTTGGGGCGACAAATTTTGGGCAACTATCAAGATAAAGGGCAGGAATTACCCCGCCCCTCTTGGCTCGATCGCCTGAAAAACTTTTTAAGTCGCTGGCTAAGATTGCCTGTTTAATAGCCACCTGCTGCTTTTAGGACGTGGTAGGCAATTAATAGCTGAGTCAAGGCGAGGGGATAACTTTGGAGAATCTCCCCCGTAGTCCCAACTAATTTCCCCACTTGAGAATTGCCTTCCAAACTACAAAAGGAACCAAGGCTAGGCACTTCCTTGCAAAGAATATGCTCTAGGGCTGTTACTTGCTCTTGGGTAGCGTTACCATCAATTTCCAACACATCTACAGGCTTGCCCATATCTCTGTCTAACCCTAAGCGGACTGCGGAATTTGGATCGGAAGATAACAAATTCGGTAATTCTGGATGGGGAATAGTGGGGCGCAGAACCAGGCGGACATTGAGATGAGAACTGTCTGTTGCGGCATTGGGGGGATAAAAACTAACTACAATATCTGATGAAGCTCTCTGGGGACGAATATAGGCCTCGGAATCTTCTTCTCTCTGCTTAAGTTGTTCCAAGACCTCAGCTTCGCTGTAGCCTCGTTTCATGGTGTCTCGCTTGATTTTCCAGTCATAGCGGAGTTGTTCAGGGGGAGCCAGATAGACTTTGACATCAAAACAATCCCGGGAACCACGGGTCGCAAACCCCAGCAAGCCCTCCACAATTACAAACTGGGCCGGCTTGATATATTCTGGGGCTTGAAAAGTTCCGTGGCTGTGGCTGTAGATTGGTTTGAGAATGGGCTGCCCCGATCGCAATAAAGACAAATGTTGCTGAATAATATCTAAATGGTTACAATCTGGATGCAATGCCGAGATGCCCAAGTCTTTGCGTTGTTGTCGATCGTACTTATGATAATCATCGGTACAAATTACCGTTACATTGTCTGCCCCTAGTACCTGAGCAATCCCTTTCGTTAAGGTTGTTTTTCCGGCAGCACTATCACCCACAATTCCTAGCATTACTCGATGTTGACTCATGAATTTTCCCTAACTTAAAACTGGTAATCTAATATTGCATAGCTTAGTACAAAAAAAATGGTATACAAACATACCTAAAATTTTCTACAAAGGGAACTTGATAGAGATTTGCTAAGTCGGGGTGGGATAGTTGGATGAAAATAGGTTGAATTCAAGGTTTGAGGAGATGAGAATGGGTAATTTATTAGTTCTAAAATCAAAGAATAGTCAACGGCAATTAGCTTTGCGTAGTTTACAAAAATTATTGCCTTTAGCTTTAGGAGTTTTAAGTATTAGTTTGGCAAGTCCTGTCTGGGGGCAAGAAAGAATGCTCAGAACTTTAACTGTGAATGGTCGAGGCGTGGAAACTATTCCCACCACCATCACGAGAGTGGAGTTGGGTGTGGAAGTTCAAGGCAAAAATGCTAATGAGGTTCAGCAGGAATTGGCCAGGCGATCGAGTGCGGTGGTAGAAATCCTGCGGTCACGGAATGTAGAAAATCTCCAAACCACAGGGATTCGCCTCAACCCTGTCTATGAATATCTCAACAATAGACAAGAACTCAAAGGCTATAACGGCGTTAATACAGTTAGTTTTCGGGTTGCCCCCGATCGAGCCGGCCAAGTTATCGATGCGGCAGTTCAAGCAGGAGCCACTATGATTAATGGGGTGAGTTTTACAGCTAGTGATGCGGCGATCGATCAGGCACAACAGCAAGCCCTCCGGCGAGCCACCCAAGATGCCCAACGCCAAGCTGATACAGTCCTCAGTTCCCTCAACCTCACTCGCCGGGAAATTGTCAATATCCAAATAAATGGAGCCACCCCACCGCCTATGCTACTGCAAGCCCAGTTTGCTCGTAGTCCCAAGGAGGGTGATATCACCCCAGTCCTGCCGGGAGATCAAAAAGTAGAAGCTGGGGTCACTTTGACTATCAGTTACTAAAAAATTAAGTTATCCTAGAAGAGTGTTAAACAACTAAAAAGGATGACTAATCATGACTTGGCGCGGAGAAACGACCATCAAAGACCGGCTTTTTGCCTGTCTGCCCTATGCCCTTCCCTTAGTTTCCGTGATTCCTTTTGGTGGTTTCTTGCTTAGGCAGTTTCCGCCCCTAAATTTCCTATTTTTGCCCCTGACCCCTGTAATGTTTATCTATAGACAGATTCCTTTTGCAGGGATTGTGGTTTTCTTTTTGCTGTTCTTGTTGGTAGTCCGCAATGAAAAAATTATTCATTTCATTCGCTTTAATGCTATGCAAGCAATTCTTTTAGATATTGCCTTAACTCTGTGTAGTCTATTATTAGGAGTTTTGATGCCTGCCCTCGGCCAAAATTTAATTACCGAGACAGTCCTCAATATTATTTTTCTGGGCACTCTATCTGCCTGTGGCTATTCGATCGTCCAATCCTTATCGGGGCGCTATGCAGAAATTCCCACCCTCTCGGAAGCTGTATATGCTCAAGTTAGATAGTTACCATGAGTTGGGGAGTTAAATCCTCAACACGACTATGGTTACTAATCATTTAGCAACAACATTATTCTGGAGGTGACCGATGCCTTCAATTTCTATGCGGACATGATCGCCGGGCTGCATCGCTCCCACACCTTCTGGAGTTCCAGTCAGGATAATATCTCCCGGCAATAAGGTCATAATTTGAGAAATATAAGATACAAGGAAATCTGGTGAGAAAACCATGTCATCAATAGAAGCTGACTGCACAGGTTGGGCTTGATTGTTTAAGAAAGTCTGGATTCTGGCAGCAGAGCTAATTTCTCGAACTACCCAAGGACCTAGGGGACAAAAGCTATCAAAACCCTTTGCCCTTGTCCACTGCCCATCAGTTTTTTGGAGATCTCGAGCGGTGACATCATTGGCGATCGTATAGCCCCAGATTTTACTTCTAGCTTCCGTGGGCGTGCAGTTACAAGCGCGATCGCCAATCACCAAAGCGAGTTCTCCCTCATAGTCCACCCGTTGAGATTGAGATGGATAATAGATTTCCTTCTCGGTGGCAGTAATAGCTGTTGGCGGTTTGAGAAATAGTAGGGGCTGAGCTGGTAACGGAGTGCCCATTTCGGCAGCGTGGGCTTGATAGTTTTTGCCCACAGCCACAATTTTGGAAGGAGCGCAGGGCGCTAGGAGTTGATACTCTGGGGGTGATAGTTCCAAACCATTAGGCTCCCCTTCCAACCAAGGCGGGGCATCAAGGACATGAACTAGGCGATCGATAGTCAACAAGCCATAGTAGGTCTGGCCGGGCGTAGTCCTCACACGAACGTAACGCAATGTCATAGGAATATTCGCAGTATAAGAATTTATAGAGAATTAGTAGAATTAGAAGAAGAACTGCCAAAACACTTATTAAGAGACTAGCATAGAAAAAATCCTGATTCGCTATTTTGCCAAGAGGCCGGAATTGTAGTAATATTTAAAATCCTTGCTTCTGTATTGCTACTCAGGCAGATGGAAGCCTAATGTCCACAAGGAGAGACTTAAAAACTATGACTGAACTTTATGAAAC
>JANMHD010000395.1:0-5435 GCA_031374985.1 Coleofasciculaceae cyanobacterium OTE_70_metabat_329
CGCCGTCAGCGCTATATGACAGCAATTGGCAACGGCACCGCCATATTTTCCAGTGCTGCTAATGGGGAACGAAATTTCCGCCAAGATAGTGATTTCTATTATTTAACTGGTTACGATGAACCGGGAGCAGTCAAAGTCTTAGCTCCCCACCATGAAAAACATAAATTTATTTTATTTGTGCAGCCCAAGGATCGGGATAAGGAAATCTGGACAGGTTATCTCTACGGCGTAGAAGGAGCAAAGGAAAAGTTTGGGGCTGATGCAGTTTATCCCATCAGCGAATTAGGCACAAAACTATTTCAATACATCCAGACATCTGAGAAGATTTATTACCGCATGGGGAAAGATGCGGGTTTTGATAGCACGATCGTCAAGCATTGGCAAACTGCTTTGCGGCATTATCAAAAAAAAGGGGTGGGACCGATCGCTCTCGAAGACCCCATGCCCCTCCTCTCCCGACTCCGGCAAGTAAAAAGCTCTTCAGAAATAGCCTTAATGCGGCGAGCGGCGGATATTGCGGCAAAAGCTCATAACTACGCTAGAGAAATTACTGCTCCCGGACGCTACGAGTACGAAATTGCTGCTGAGATCGAGTATCTATTTAATAAAAGTGGCGGGGGACTAGCCTACCCATCGATCGTGGCTTCTGGGAAAAATGCCTGCATCCTCCATTACATAGCCAACAATCAGCAAATGCAGGATGGAGATTTATTGCTCATCGATGCCGGATGTTCTTATCAATACTACAACTCGGATATTACAAGAACTTTCCCAATTAATGGCAAATTCACCGCTCCCCAAAAAGCTCTTTATGAACTAGTGTTAGAAGCCCAAAAACAAGCGATCGCTCAAGTCAAGCCCGGCAACGCTTACCATCAAATCCATGACGCAGCAGTGCAGGTAATCACCGCAGGTTTAGTTGAATTGGGGATTATCCGGGGCGATGTGGAAGAATTGATTAAAGCAGAAAAATATAAACCTTTTTACATGCACAACACCGGCCACTGGTTAGGTTTAGATGTCCACGACACAGGAATTTATAAACAAGGTGAAGAGGGGGAACTTCTGCAACCGGGGGAAGTTCTAACTGTAGAGCCGGGAATTTATATCGGGGCAGACCTGCAACCAGCGATCGGGCAACCAGTTATCTTAGAGCAATGGCTAGGAATTGGGATTCGGATTGAAGATGATGTATTAGTCACTGAAACTGGAAATGAGGTGTTAACTTCTGGAGTTCCCAAGTCTGTAGCGGAAATGGAACGTTAGGTGGGCTGTCTTGTAGCTAGACGTTCTAGGAGTAACAGTCCGGTGTTAATTACTAGAGCTAACAATACTACCGAAATTACCCCCGCCCAAATTTTGTCGTAGCGATCAGTCTGGGCAATGCCATCAAATAGGAGAGTACCTAAACCCCCAGCCCCAAATTTCGCCCCAATAGTCGCCACTGCGATCGCTACCACAGCTCCCAAGCGGACTCCGGCCAGAAATAAGGGCAGAATTAAAGGTACTTCCACCCACCACCACTGCTGCCAGCCATTCATCCCCAGACCCTGAGCCGCTTCATAAATATCTGGAGAGATTCCCCGTAGTCCAGCTACCAGATTACGAACCAAAATCACCTGACTATACAACACCATCGCTAAAATTACTGGACGAGCATTTAAACCAAGGATTGGTACAAAAAAAATGATCAGAGCCAAGCTAGGAATCGTATACACAACCCCCAATATCCCCATAATCAGCATACTGAAACGGGGATAATTATTAACTAATAAAGCAAGAGGCACAGCTAACAGCACTGTAATAAGGCAAGATAAACCCACCATTTGTAGGTGTTCCCACAACAAATTAGCCACTATGCTGGGATTACTGACCACATAACTGAAAAACACTTACCCTCCTGCGGCAAAAGCAGCCATAACTGCCGCTGACAGCAACAAGCCCGGACTAAGTAATAAAACCAACATGAGAAAGTCGTGAACGTTCATAATCTTAGTCCCTTGATTAAGTAATGATAAGATAGCTTTCTAATTTAACTGATAATCTAAATCCACTATCGAAAAATAAATAATTTCTTTCTGTTTGGAATCTTTATATTTATATTCCATAGGTCAGACAGAATAATTTTAATTAGTTAACCCCACCATGTTGTCAGAAAATTAAAAATAATTTTAAAAGCTAATCTACGACTTTAATTAAACCACTTTGCAGCCCTTGATAAATTTTCTCAATCATTGTTTGATCTTCTAACGAAAGATTACTTTTTGACAATAGGGCTGACATAAAAATTTTTTGATCTACACGATTGATAGTCCGCCGGGAAGTAATATTGTCGATAACTTCTCTTACCATCTCCTTAGAGAAAGATGCCTGTCTATTTTTCATGATAGTTACCTCTACTAACTCTGCCATAATATGGTATTTGCAGAACCCAAGTAATAACATAATGAAGTATTTTCATGATTTAGATAGTGATAAAAAGCTCTAATAATAGGTGATATTAATATTTATTTCTAGTGACAGCTATCTATTCTTTTTGTGATCCCCATCACTATAGCGATCCTGAATTCTTTCCCCCACTTTCGGCAGATAAAATAATTTACAAGAAAAGAATCGATCTAACAAATGACTTAGAATCGCTATATTTCTAATAAATAAATAGAAAGAGTCAATAATAATCAATTAGTTTTAGTAGCTTATATTCAAAATTTTTCGCTCCCTACAATAGAAGAAATTAAATTTTCTTTAGCCAGATAAAATCCTAATAACAAAACTTTGAAAGTTAGCTAGTTATCACTTCTTAATCACGATTTCAAGAAATAATTGTTAACAAAAATACATTGTTTCCTTAGATAAGGAATTAGTGAGATTTCCCTACTAGAATTGAAAGCTAAGAAGCTTATTCAGACAAGTGTGTGCCGTTCTTAGTACGGATTACCGAACCAACAAAGATTTTTCAGAGGATGAATTTTCTATTAACGTTACATCAAGTGCTTAAGCCAGATTAGCTAAACATAATGAACCTAAGTAGAACCATACATAGAACATACATAGAATCTTAAATAGAGCTTAGTTTCTTTTAATCTGCGTTTGACCATCATCCATCATCTTGATTAAAAATACAGGAGGTTGTAATGAGAATTGCTCAGATTGCTCCCCTTTGGGAAACCGTACCACCACCAGCTTATGGTGGAATTGAATTAGTAGTTAGCTTACTAACTGAGGAGTTAGTCCGTCGTGGTCATGAAGTAACTTTATTTGCTTCAGGAGATTCAGTTACTACTGCTCATTTAGAGTCAGTCCATTCCCAAGCGTTACGTCTAGATTCCAAAATTAAAGAGTATGGAATCTATGAGATGCTCAATGTCGGTAAAGCCTATGAAAGGGCTGCGGAATTCGATATCATCCATTCCCATATTGGTTGTGGAGCTTTAGCCTATGCTAATTTGGTGAAAACCCCTACGGTACACACCCTCCACGGAATTTTTACCCCTGACAATGAAAAAATGTTTACCTATGCTCGTCAGCAACCTTTTGTAAGTATTTCTGATTCTCAGAGAGAACCAAGGTTGGGATTAAATTATGTAGCTACGGTTCACAACGGTATTGATGCTAGCACTTATGAATTTCACCCTACTCCAGATAATCCCCCTTATTTGGCTTTCTTGGGCAGAATGTCCGCAGAAAAGGGAGTTCATTTAGCGATCGAGATTGCGAAGAAATCTGGTTGGCATCTGAAAATGGCAGGAAAAGTAGATCCTGTAGATGAGGAATATTTTGCTCAAAAAATAGAACCCCACATTGATGGTAAGCAAATTGAATTTTTGGGTGAAGCAAATCATCAACAAAAAAGTGTCCTTATGGGTGGGGCTGTGGCGACTCTTTTTCCAATTACTTGGCGAGAACCTTTTGGTCTGGTCATGATTGAATCTATGGTGACTGGCACACCCGTAATTGCGATGAATTTGGGTTCTGTTCCCGAAATTATTGCCCACGGTAAGAGTGGATTTATCTGCTCTAGTGTGGAGGAGTGTGTGGCGGCGATCGATCAAGCGGTGCGGCTCGATCGTAGAGCTTGTCATGATCATGTGCTGATGAATTTTACTGCCCAACGGATGACCGATGGCTACGAGGCAGTTTATCGTCAGTTCCTAGCCGATCGATATGCCAAGAATGGCCATAGCAAGGCTTTAGTACAAATCTAGACAGTGAACAGTGAATACATAGTAAGTAGTTTTCATTTAGATACACTTGGCCCCCCTAAAATCCCTGTATCAAAGCGTTGCTACGCTAGAGCTAAGGAAAACTTAAAACCAAGAATGTATTTAACTTACTTGTAAAGCATTGCATCAAACTAATAACTGACAACTAATAACTGACAACTACCTAACACATGGCTGATCTTTCTAAAATTTTTACCAACAACGAAAAATGGGTCGCGGACAAACTCGCGCTTAACCCCGACTATTTTGAGAACCTCTCGAAGGGGCAAAATCCAGAAGTGCTCTACATCGGATGCTCCGATAGCCGGGTGACGGCGGAAGACCTGATGGGTGCCATGCCCGGCGAGGTATTCATCCACCGCAACATTGCCAACATGGTCATCAGCATCGACCTGAACGTGATGTCGGTGATCAACTACGCGGTGCGGCACTTGGAGGTGAAGCACGTCGTGGTGTGCGGCCACTACAACTGCGGCGGGGTGAAAGCAGCCATGCAGTCGGCTGACTTGGGCATCCTGAACCCTTGGCTGCGCAACATCCGCGACGTGTACCGCTTGCACAAGGACGAGTTGAACGCGATTGCGGACGAACATGCCCGCTACGACCGATTGGTGGAGTTGAACGTGCAGGAGCAGTGCGTCAACGTGATCAAAACGGCGAGCGTCCAGCAGGCTTACAGGGCGCGCGGCATCCAGGTGCACGGCTGGGTTTTCGATGTGCGCACGGGCCAGTTGGTTGACTTGAAAATTGATTTCCCTAAAATCCTGAACCAGATCATGGAGATTTATCGACTGATCTGAGCGGGCAGCAGTGCGGCACAAGTCAGTCCCTCCCCCAATTTGCAGTGCGCACACAACACCCACCACACATGGCCAACCATTACGACCGCATTTTCAAGGAGAACATCGAGCCGCTGCAACTGCCCCTGCTCGCCAAACTCTTGGGCCTCCGACCGCCCAAACTCGTGCCGATTGATGCCAAACTCCAAGTCACCCAAGAGGCCGAGATGGACAGCATCCGCCGTGTCGCCCACGACAACCCCGCGCTCGACTACGGCCTCCAGATCGAGTTCCACATCGCCGACGAGGATTTGTGTCCCAGAAACCTGCTGCACTACGCACTGTTTCACAGCATCACTCGGCTGCACCTGCGCCAAATCGTCATCTACGGCGGCATGGCCGCGCCGACGCACATCACCAAGAAAGTACTGGA
>JANMHD010000406.1:0-3369 GCA_031374985.1 Coleofasciculaceae cyanobacterium OTE_70_metabat_329
TTTGACTACGCCCTTAAGGTTCAGGTTCTGGACTCTTAAAGAATCCAACGCTCTTTAGACGTGGGAGTGTCAAAACTATATTTTGGAGGAGCAAGCCGAAGATGAAACCCTATAAGCCCAGTAATCAAATAGATAAGCGTGGTTGGCAATGGTTAGCCATAACTTCAGGAGTTGGTGGAGTTACTTTGGGTGGATTTGCCTTTGCAACTTCTTTTGTGGTCTACCCAGTGATTATTTTGCCAGTTCTGCTGGGCTTGGTTGCAGGTTTATTAGTACGGGAGGCAGTACACCGGGGCAAGGTGAGAAATCCTTTAATGGCGAGTATTTTTGCCTTGTTCCTAGGGGCAGTTCTCTACGGCACCAGGCACGGGGCAGATTATTTAGTATTTCGCCAGAATGCGACCCAAGAGATTAGTCGATCGCTGAAATCTAGTGATAAATTAAAGCAAAATCCGGCGGAGATAACTATAGATCGGTTTCTGCAAGAAAAGACTGGAGCTAGGGGTTTTTTAGGGTTTTTTCGGTATCGATCGCAAGCCGGAATTGTAGTTAAGCGATCGGTTTTTAGCATCCCTGTGCCACCGTCTATTGCTTGGAAATATTGGGGTTTGGAGTTTTTAATTACCAGTGCGATCGCCGCCGGATTTGCCTTTGGTGCTGCCAAGAAACCTTTTTGTGAAAGTTGTCATAGCTGGTATAGTTCTAGCGATCGTCTAGGGAGAGTTAAATCTCAAGATTTATCAGAATTTCTGGAAGGAATCGATCAAGAAACAGCTACTAATGCCAGTAAATTCCTTGCTCCCTTAGCCAAGGTTTACCCCCCCAGCCTAGAAGTTCATCTCCAACACTGTGCTAGTTGCCAAAGTAGTAATGGTCTCTTAGTCCTATCCCAAGCCGAGATTAACAGAAATGGGGTGATTAAATTAACTCCTCATAGCCAAGGAATGATTTCCCCAAAAGAATCGGTGGAGCTTGCTAAAGCAGTTCGAGAGCAAATTTCTTTAGGGGAGACATCTTTAGGGGAATCAAGTAATTTAGAATCAAGCCAATTATTCGCCCAAATTGCTTTGGCTCAAAAGGAGCGATCAATAATTGATAAAAAATCGAATCAGAAATCTATTTACACTAGTCATAATCTCTCCCCAGAACATTTGATGGAGCTACAGGAACAACTAGCCAAATATCCCCGTATTCAGCAGGTTTACTTAGTCCAGAAAGTAGTGAAAACTCTGCCAGAAATTCCTTTTTATTTGCTAGGCATTGTCAGAAAGAAGCATATTATTGAATCTGCTACGGCTCAGGCAGAATGGGAGAGCAAGTTTGGGAATGAGTTAGAATTTTTTGGGGATTTTGCGGTGGTGATCCTGAATGACGATCGCCGTCTTCAGAAAAAGTTTCAACAAATAGAAGACTCAGTTATTTATACTTATAGCCCACCAATGAAAACACCCGAACCAGTCTTGCCTAGTGAATCTTGAGTCAATCAAATTTGATACTATAATGGACATTAATTAGGTTGTTTACATTTCTTAATGTGTCTTCAACTATTTATTTAGCCTATAACTCAAGCTATGACTCAATTAATTTCTCCTGTTGTTGCCTCTATTCCCGGTACTTATTGGCAATGGCGATTGTGGCAACCACAGCTACGATCGCATTCCATCTACTATGTCACTGCGGGCAATCCTGATCCTCACCTGCCGCCCTTGCTGTTAATTCATGGCTTTGGAGCTTCTACCGATCATTGGCGGAAAAATATTGCCGAACTTAGCCAAGATTTTCAGGTCTGGGCGATCGATCTTTTGGGGTTTGGGCGATCGGCAAAACCAGCCATTACCTACGGTGCTGACCTATGGCGAGATCAGATTGCAGATTTTATTGAGCAAGTAATTAAACAACCCGTGGTGATTGCTGGGAACTCCCTCGGTGGCTATATTGCATTGAGTGTAGCTGCCCTGCGCCCAGAAACCTCTAAAGGGGTGATCCTCCTAAATAGTGCTGGTGCTTTCACGGATATTAACCCCCCCGCGCCGGTCAATCCCGTTACTAAAATATTTGGTCAAGTTACGAAGTCCCTCCTATTGCAACCTTGGGCAAATTTCCTGCTCTTCCAGTACGTGCGGCAAAAATCCGTGATCCGCCAGACCCTAGAAAAGGTTTATCTAGATCATTCTGCCATTACTGACCAACTAGTAGAAGATATCTATCGTCCTTCCTGCGATGTGGGGGCAGCGCAAGTATTTGGGGCAGTGTTCAAAAATCCCCAAGGTGAAAAAATTGATGTTCTCCTAGAAAAACTCCCCCATCCTTTGTTACTACTGTGGGGAGAGGCAGACCCGTGGATGCGATCGCCCGAACGAGGAGCCAAGTTTCGCCAACATTACCCAACTCTGACAGAATATTACCTAAAAGCGGGTCATTGTCCCCACGATGAAATTCCCACCCAAGTTAATCAACTAATTCGAGATTGGCTAAGAAACCTTTAAGTATCCACGCAAATCAGCGATCGTAGCTGTGGTTGCCACAATCGCCTCTTCTACTATTTGAGGTTTGAGAGTTCCCCATCGATACTTAACCAACTCCTCACAATACTCTGCCAAAATCTACTTTCTTGATCTGTACCGCGCAGGCTTTAAGTTCTGGCTGGAGAGAGTCGGGGCAGCTGATGGCGTGGGTGAGGGCATTAGCTTCAGCATTGTCGGCCCAGAGAGAACCCCAATGGAGAGGAGCGAATACGGTACCGGGAGCGATCGCCCTAGTCACCAATACCGGATACTGCGCCCGGCCTCTTCGGGAATACACTTCTACTATTTCCCCTTGAACAATTCCCAACTTTTCGGCATCACGGGGATGAATTTCTAGGAATGGCTTTGGGTGCATTTTACGAATTTTATCGATTCTGCCCGTGCGGGTCTGGGTATGCCAATGACCGTAGAGCCTGCCCACAGTCAAAATAAAGGGATAATCTCCATCGATCGGCTCGGCCAAGCCACGAGAATGGTGGGGAATAAAATTTGCTCTACCGTTAGGGGTGGGGAACTTCCAATCGGTGTAAAGTCTGGTTGGGGAATCTTTCCCTAGGGGATCCCTTAGGCTACTCGAAGCGGAGAGAGGCCATTGCCGGGGAGAGGTTTTGAGTTTCTCATAGCTAATTCCTGTTTGATCACAAACCCTATCCTTTGTACTTTGGACATACTCTGTATGGACAGCTTCGGCATTATGAAAAGACAATAGCTCTGTAAATCCTAATCTTCTGCCCACATCGGCAAAAATCTCCCAGTCTGCCCTAGCCTCCCCCGGTGGCTGTTGAAAAGCCGCACAAAGGGTCACATAGCGCTCTGAGTTGGTCATAGTGCCGGTTTTTTCTCC
>JANMHD010000414.1:0-7704 GCA_031374985.1 Coleofasciculaceae cyanobacterium OTE_70_metabat_329
AATGACTGAAATGTCGATCGTATCTTCCAAAAAAGTCCGGCTTCAACAACTGGCCAACCAAGGAAATCATCGTGCTAATGTTGCCCTGAAGTTAGCAAATTCCCCCAATCGACTTCTATCTACCGCCCAGATAGGAATTACCTTAATCGGCATCTTTGCCGGAGCTTTTGGGGGCGCAAAAATTGCTAAGGGCTTGGAATTGGAGTTGGATAAATTCCCCATTCTCACTGGTAAAAGTGAAGGGCTTGCTCTAACGATCGTAGTAGTCCTAATTACTTATTTTTCCCTAGTCTTTGGTGAATTGGTTCCCAAGCGCTTAGCGATGAATAACCCAGAAATCATTGCGACCAATACTGCAATGCCCATGCAGACCCTCGCCCGGATTATGTCTCCTGTGGTGAATCTTTTGAGCATTTCTACTGAATTAATCCTCCGCCTGATGGGGATGCAAATTTCTCAAGAGCCGGAGGTGACCGAGGAAGAAATCAAGGTTTTGATTGAGCAAGGCACAGAAGCTGGAACCTTTGAGCAGGCCGAACAGGATTTGTTACAAAGGGTATTTAGGCTGGGCGATCGCCATGTTAACGCCTTGATGACTCCCCGGCCAGACATTGTATGGTTGGATCTAGATGACCCGATCGATATCAATCGTCAGAAAATGATTAAATCTAGCCACTCTCGTCTCCCTGTATGTCAGGCAGGGCTAGATAATGTTTTGGGAGTGGTTCAAATTAGCGATCTCCTCTCCCGCGTCTTAGCCGGTGAGCCTTTAGATTTAACTGCAACCCTACGTCGCCCCCTATTTGTCCCTGAAAGCACCACTGGTTTCCGGATCCTAGAGTTATTCAAACAATCGGGAACTCACATTGCTGTAGTGGTGGATGAGTACGGCGTGATTCAAGGTTTAGTTACCCTTAATGATGTCCTTGTAGAATTAGTCGGTGATATGCCTGATATCGATCAGCAGGAAGAACCTATGGCAGTACAGCGAGAGGATGGTTCTTGGCTCATTGATGGGATGTATTCTGTGGAAGATTTCTTTGAGTTATTTGGAATCAAGCAGGATCCCCGCCATCAGAGAAATAACTATCAAACCTTAGCGGGGCTGGTAATCACTCATTTAGGCAGGATTCCTACGGCTGCGGATCATTTTGAATGGCAGGACTTTCGCTTTGAAGTGATGGATATGGATGGTAATCGGGTGGATAAGGTATTGGTAATGCCCACTTCACCAGAGGAACCTCCAGAGGTGACCGTTAAGAATCCTGTTAAGCATAAAGATACCTCTCGTGACGACTCCCATCACTGATTTGCCCGATCAAAATCTCGATCAAAATTATGAGCAACAAAATAATGAGAAATAAATTGCTGCCCTGTGGTGAAGACCCAGCGGAGCAGGCGGCCAAGGGATGCCGGATGGACTAAGCTCCAAAAATTAATTATTAAACATACTGTTGCTAGGACTAGAAGGATGAACGTCGGAGCCATGACCACTCCAATTACGAACCAAGTTAAAACATGCCAGCTAAGGATTAGAGCGTAGGTAATGGCAGCGATCGCCGTTCCCAATGGTTGCCAACGGGGACGCTCAAGACCAGTGAAAATCATGGTTTGGATGGTAGCGATCAGATTAGCTGGCACCAAAAATGCACAGATAGCAATGCAATGATCGCGGGAAAATTGACAGAGATTATGAATATCAAGCATAATTTCATTCTACTCGTGATCCTAATTGCTTGTGGCTAATTTGTTGTTAATGGTTACAATTTTCTTCTGCAAGAAAACCCTAGGAAAAATAAATGGAATCAGCAATATTACTAGCAGTGAATGGCACATTAATGCGGGGTCTAGCCCTCAATAGTAATTTATTGGCCGTGGATGCTACTTTTCTGCGGGAAGATTGGACAGCCCCAGTGTATCGTTTATGGTCAATTGGGGATCAGTATCCGGGCATGGTACGGGTAGCAAAAGATGGAGTAGCGATCGCTCTAGAAATTTGGCAAGTTCCCCCGGCTGGTTTGGTGCAAGTATTATTACAAGAACCCCCCGGCTTAGCGATCGGGCAAGTATATTTACAAAACGGTGAAACCACTCTCGGAGTTTTGGCAGAGCCTATTACCTGTGAAGGGCAAAAAGAAATTACTACTTGGGGCGGCTGGCGGGCTTATCAGGAAAATAGTTATTAAAATAAAATAGTAATAAATTGATTTCTGGTATTTTTATGTCCTTTAGTAATTTTAAAAACCTTGGATTAACGGTCAAAGAATTACAAGTTATTTATACAGAAACAGATTTTGTATCTCAGGCAACATTTCCTGTAT
Source organism: Coleofasciculaceae cyanobacterium OTE_70_metabat_329 (assembly GCA_031374985.1). Classification (GTDB taxonomy): domain Bacteria; phylum Cyanobacteriota; class Cyanobacteriia; order Cyanobacteriales; family JAAUUE01; genus JAAUUE01. The sequence goes on from JANMHD010000414.1 coordinate 2,322, forward strand.
CTGATTACTTTCGACAAGATTTAGAAAGTGCCGCTTAAGCTAAAAATAATGGTGGGATTTTGTAACAAAACATTAAGCAGAATGGTATAAATGAGATGGAATAGGGTGTCACCCTACAATTTTCATACCTAATTTAAATGATTAATAAGAGAGTAATTATGAAGAGTTATCGATCGATTCTTAGTTTAGTTTTTGCCCTGATGACTGTGTTTTTGGTCAGTTGCAGTAGCCCCGTCGCTGTCACCCCTCCAGCCTATAATCCCACCCAAGTAGAGCAAATTCAGCGCTATGTGGGTGTTCTTCAGGGAATACGTGATCGTTTTCCGGTGTTAGCAGAAGCGATCGCTACCAAGAACTGGGTAGATGTGGGGACGATTATTCATGGACCCCTTGGGGAACTACGCCAGAAAACTGGTTATGCTATTCGGAATATTTTGCCCAAATCTGAGGTGGAAACGGCCAATAAAATTACTGATAAAATATTTGTGAGCTTGGAAGCGATCGATAAGGCTGCGGCGGCAAATAATCTTCCTGCTGCCAAAAAGAACTATCAAGAAGCTGTAAATTATTTTGATGATTTCTTACAACTACTTTCCAATTAATACCTTCTGATACAGCACTTCGCAGTTTAGTAAAAACACTTAATCTTTAATTCCCCCCTTTGCACTAGCGTAGCGGTACGTTAATGGGGGAATCTAAGGGTTTTTCTAGTTACATCTGAAAGAAAATTGCTGTATTGGGATCAAGGTAAAGTAGCTAAAAATTGACGAATTAAACCCGTAGTCACCGCCGGAAGTTCTAACTGAGGAGTCAAGCCCACATCAGGAATTACCTGAAAAGACTTAATTGCCGAGGGATTTAGGGCAGCTAGGCGTTTTCCAATATCGGGGGCAGTAAACTGAGATTTATTGCCCCACATAATAGCAGTTGGGATAGTCAGTTGGGGTACATACAGGGCTAAATCAAAACATAGGTCGCCTCGCACGAAGGATAAGGCTGCATATTCCCCATTAGGTTCTTGAGCTGAGGCGAGATAAGCTGCCACAATTTCTGGAAAAACCCGATTAGCTTGGGCAAATTGACGATTAGTTAGAAAGTTGTTAATCCCATCTTTAGTGGCAATGCCTAAACTGTAGAGAAATTTATCAATTACAGGCGTACTCACAATTTGGGCAAAAACACTCCGAGAATAATCTGTGCCAAAATCTGATAATCCTGAAGGTGTAGTTAGGATTAAAGACTTAAACAAATCTGGGCGATCGATCGCACACCGGATAGTAATAGCAGCCACCAAGGAAGAAGCAATTACCGTAGTTGCTCCTGTGCAAGTTGCTTCTAGAAACTCAATAATAGTGGTGATGTAGTCTTCTACTTGGTAGTTTCTGGGGGGATGAGCTGATCGCCCCCAGCCAATTAAATCAGGAGCCAGAATCCGATACTCTCCAGCAAAGGCTGGATAAATCTTTGACCATTCATAGGCAGAGGAACCGCCCCCAAAGCCATGTAAAAATACTAAGGTAGGCAAATGAGTATCTTCTTGATTTTCTGAACTTACCCAAGGAGCAGTGGTAGCGGTGTAGTAGACCATCTTGCCCAAGGAAGTAGCGATCGATTTAGCCGTAAATCCAGTCGGTTCAATCATATTTTTTTAGTCCACAGCCTTGTGTCGGAGGCGCATGAATAATTTCTCTAGTTCCACCCACACTAACATAATAAAACTAAACCCAAAGCAGATGGCTAACTCTTCTAGTGTCAGGAAATGAGTCCCAAAGAAGTCGCGGAGGAAAGGGACATAGATCAACAGGAGTTGTAAAATAGTTGTGCCACCCACAGCCCAGATTACAAAGGGATTTGATAAGGGATTAATCTCAAAGATAAATTGAGAGTTGGAACGAATAGCAAGGGCATGACCCATCTGGGCAATACAAAGGGTGGTAAATACCATCGTTTTCCAGACCTCTGGATCCCGGAACCCATCTGCATGGCTATAATTATAAGCCCAGAGCATGAGGATAGTTGTGACGATCGCAAATACGATCCCAAAGCGGATCATGTAGGAGCCCAGACCCCTAGCAAAAATACTCTCTCTTGGATTATAGGGAGGACGTTCCATCACATTCGGCTCTGCTGGTTCTACTGCCAGTGCTAGGGCAGGCAACCCATCGGTGACTAGGTTCATCCACAAAATTTGTAGGGGACTCAGAGGCACACCCCCCAATCCTAAGAGGGGCGCCGCCGCAATTACCAACACCTCCCCAATATTGCTGCCCAAAATGTACTTAATAAAGCGGCGAATATTAGTATATACAACCCGTCCCTCTTCCGTTGCTGCCACGATCGTAGCGAAGTTATCATCTAGCAACACCATGTCACTGGCTTCCTTACTCACATCTGTACCAGTGATCCCCATAGCAATTCCAATATCTGCTTGCTTTAATGCTGGAGCGTCGTTGACCCCATCCCCAGTCATGGCAACGATCTTGCCAAGGCTTTGGAGAGCTTGGACAATTCTCAACTTGTGTTCTGGAGCAACCCTTGCATAGACACTAATATGGTCTACTTCCCGCTCTAGGTCAGCTTGGGATAATTTCTCAATGTCTTTACCAGTAAGAACATAATCCCCTTCTTGGGCAATACCCAAATCTTGGGCGATCGCTTGGGCAGTTAATTGATGATCTCCTGTGATCATTACTACCCGAATGCCGGCGTGCTTACAACGAGATACCGCCTCTCGGACTTCGGGACGGGGGGCATCTAACATACCCACCAAACCCAGCCAGACTAGGTCTTGCTCCGTTTCTTCATCCTTGCCCTCTACCGGAATACTCTCTAGGGGCTTATAGGAAAAGCCTAAAACCCGCAATCCTTTGGCGGCCATTTGATTATTGCGATCGAGTATCTGGTTCCGAATAGTTGGAGTAAGAGGAATAGTTTCTTCCCCCACTTGATAGCCAACACAACGCTCCAGAATCATCTCTGGAGAACCTTTGGTAAACATCTGGTATAGACCGGCTTGATCGGGTGTCACCTGACAGACCACGCTCATTCGTTTGCGTTCGGAAGAAAAGGGAATTTCTGCCACCCTAGGCATTTGCTCGGTGTAGTTTTCCTTCTGAAAGCGTCCTTTCCCCGCCAGAGATAATAATGCTCCTTCCGTTGGATCTCCCAAAATTATCCAGTTTCCGCCAGTACCTTCCGTAGCTGCCTGAGCCTGACATTGCAAAACAGCATCATTACAAACTACACAGGCCAGCAGCAAAGCCTGCAATTCTGGATAATTACTAGCTTCGGTAGTTTGACCCTCCACCAGAAAAGTTCCTACTGGGGCATAGCCTTCCCCGGTAACTTGAAAAGAGCGATCGCCCACTTCAACCCGTTGCACCACCATTTTATTTTGGGTCAGAGTCCCGGTTTTATCGGAGCAAATATTGGTAACAGAACCTAGGGTTTCCACTGCGGGGAGCTTGCGGATCAGGGCATTGCGTTTGACCATTCTTTGGGTTCCTAGGGCAAGGGTCACGGTAATTACTGCCGGCAATCCTTCAGGAACAACTGCTACTGCCATACTTAAGGAAACTTCTACTAATTCTTGAAACCTACCGAAACCCCGGTCAGCAATTAACCCCACGACAATCACGATCGCCACTAGGATCAAAGAACCTATCACCAAGACATTCCCCAACTGAGTCATGCGGTTTTGTAAAGGGGTTGGCTCACTTTCTACCGATTGGAGGAGGGTAGCAATTTTCCCAATTTCGGTTTTCATCCCCGTATTGGTAACTATCGCCGTTGCCCTGCCTTGAAGAACCTCTGTACCTTGAAATACTAAGTTTAAGCGATCGCCTAGGGGAGTATCTACAGCCAAAACTGCTTGGGAGTTTTTCTGGACTGCCATACTTTCCCCGGTCAAAGCCCCTTCCCGAATTTGGAGATTAGATTGCTCCACTAACCGAGCATCGGCAGATACCGCTACCCCAGCCTCCAGAAACATTACATCTCCCGGCACTAGATCTTTGCCATCTATTTCCAAGGGGTTGCCATCCCGGACTACCCGTACTCTAGGAGAGGAGAGGCGCTTGAGAGCTGCTAGAGCTTGTTCTGCTTTGGCTTCTTGGAAATAACCTAAAATACCATTGAGAATAACAATTAGGAGAATGGCGATCGTATCTTTGAAGGGAATATCCCCTTTGGCAATGTTTGCTTGCCAATTAACAACATCCATCACTCCAGAAATTAGTGCCACTGCGATCAGCATGAGTAGCATCACATTCTTGAACTGATCTAATAAAATATCCCAAGAAGATCTGCCTGCTACCTCTTCTAGTTCATTAGAGCCATAGGTCTGGAGCCGTTCTTGAACTTGTTGAGAAGTTAAACCAGTGGTGCGATCGGTAGCTAAGGTTTGGAGAGTTTTCTCAACTTCGATGGTATGCCAAGCAGTTAAGGAGTCTGGGGCGGAGGGGCTTGATGTAGTCACAGGTGTCATTTTTTCAAGGTTTACAGCCATCTCATTATAAAATAAAATGCCTTGAGAATTATGGATTACTTTTCAAAATTTCAGGACAGCTACTTTTTATCACAGTCTACAAGGCTAGTAAAGATTTTGTATTTTTATCATAAAATGAAGGGCTTAATCCCCTTACCTGCTTAGATTTGTCTGTTTAGAAATTAGTCAGTCAGTAGTTTATTTTGATAAGACACCGCCTTAAGCATCTCCACATCCCAAATATTCCCAGCCGGTAAGATTGCGCCCTGTAAATCTGCCCCCGTAAGATCTACCCCGGCTAAGTTTGCCCGCTTTAGGTTTACTCCATCTAGATCTGCTCCAACTAAGTTGGCTCCATTAAGGTCAACCTTTGTCAAATCACTCCCTCGGAGATCTGCCCCACTCAGGTTTGCCAGACTCAGACAAGCTCTAGTCAAATCAACTCCCCGCAAGTCAGCACCCCTAAGATCGGCATTGTTCAAGTCGGCTCTGGTGAGATCACTGCCCCGTAGATCAGTACCGCTTAAGTTTGCCTTGTGTAAATCGGCTCTAGTTAGATCTGCATTACTCAGGTCTGCTCCACTCAAATTAGCTTCTGTTAATTGAACTTGGCGGAGATTAGCCCCAGATAGGTCAGTATCCCGGAGATCAGCCCCTTCTAAGTTTGCACCCCGCAGATTAACTTCACTAAGATCTGTCTCGCTGAGGTCTATTCCCCCCAAATTTACCCCCATTAATTGGATTTTAGGGGCAATAAAATAAGCTCCTCCTAGATTGGGATCAAAGCCTTCAGGAAAGATAGTGAATTGATTATATACGGCTTTCTGGAGAATAACCCCCCGTAATTTTGCCTTACTGAGGTCTGCACCAATCAAGTTTGCCCCAGTCAAGTTAGCA
>JANMHD010000446.1:0-1705 GCA_031374985.1 Coleofasciculaceae cyanobacterium OTE_70_metabat_329
GTAATAGTTGGGCTTGGGAGTCTGGTAATTTTTCTGATAGATTAAACTTTAGTTTCCACCCATTGGCGAAACTCTCGGCGTAAGGTACTCATGAGTAACTCGGCACTACGATCGAGGAATATTGAGAACCCTTCAATTACAGGAAATAAGGGGAAAATTTGGCTAATAGGAGAAGAAATATATTCTCCATTCTGCAATAGATTTATTTCTAACTTATTATTTTTTAATCTCCAAATCTCTGCCACACCCAAAGCTTCGTAAGCGCTCAATTTAGTTTGGGAAGTGAGATCAACTTCAATAGCTAAATCCGGCACAGGATCAACCTCTAAATCTAAGCGTTTTTTGCCAATCATTGCTTGATAATTTTGAACATAAAAACAATCATCCGGTTCAATTCCTGCCTGCATTTTTTGATGCTTAAAGGTTGAAGAACCTAAAGATTCCCATTCTAAACCTAGTTCATCTAGCAAGATTTTCACCAAGTCTCCAATAATGACTTTAGGGCGTTCATGTTCAGGTAAAGGCATACGGATTTCTAAAACTCCTTGATAATAAGCAATACGCGATCGACGATGCTCTCCTAGTTCTTCTAAAATAGATTCAAATTCTGACCAGCTAATATCATCGAGGATAATTGTTTGTCCTGCTTGGAGTTGAATTTGAGCGATCGCAATCTTGACAGGCATAATACTTTTCTCCTATTTATACTTCTCTGTAAAAGTCTGTAAAAGCAATCATTGCCTCTAACTGAGATTCCATTAATAAGCACTGCCCTAAATGTTCTAAGTCCAAATCAGGCAACCAACCACTAGTTGTCACTTCCTCGTATTCATCATTCTGCAAACGGTAAATTCTAATTTTGCCATCTTGCCAAAACCACACTTCAGGAATACTTCTTAGCTGATATTTTCTGAGTTTTTTAATGCCTCCACTAGTGACTACAACCTCTATACATAAATCTGTAATTTCAGGATTGCCGCTAAAGGAAAAGGATAGATCAGCCTGAAACTCTAGCTTGGGTTCAATCATTTGGGAGTAAGCACCAGTTGAGGTGAAACGCATCCGCTTGATCATGAAATATTGTCCTAGTAGTATTCCCAGCAAAGCACATATCATTTCATGTAGTAAACCAATGCTCATAATTTCTAATATTTCCTCACAATAGGTCATCCTGACACCACCAATTTCTGCAAAAGCGGATTGCAAAGTCTTGAACTGTAACCAAGTTACACCGCCTTTAATCAGGTATTGGTTTTCGGTTTTTGGTAGGGTTTGGAGCATAGGTTTGCTTTGGCTATTGAAGGTTTCTAGTATAAATTGTATAGCTGATTAGTTTATATTGGGATTTATGGATAAGGAGGGACGATCGCAATGCCAGATGCAATTATGTTTCAGGAAGATGCCTATATGGTTTTGGAGCCAGATCAAGAAGAAAAATTTATGACGACCGAGGAATTGTTGGTTAAGTTAGAAAATATTCTAGAAAATTGTCAAGCAGATCTGCCACGGGATTTGCAAAGATTCTCTACAGTGCCAGAGCAGGCAAAATATCTGATGAATACTTCCTGTGAATTTGATGTGGCTCCGGGGCATTATCTTCAGTGGTACATAGTAAGATTAGAAAAATCTTGAGCTTCCCCATGAATCCCGATCCCCATAACCCTAAACTCTCTGATCCAGAAACTCTGTATAGTCAGGAGGAAGA
>JANMHD010000467.1:0-2362 GCA_031374985.1 Coleofasciculaceae cyanobacterium OTE_70_metabat_329
TAAATAAGTAAATCCTAAAATTAATAAGCTCTAAACCAGTTTAAAAACTGGCACACTATTACTAGGATTATTCTAGGTAGGACAGCTAGATTGAATATAGATTTAACTGCTCCAAATAGTTTAGCTCCGACAAAATTTCTAAGTTAGAGATAGACAATTTATTGGCTGGCACAAGGTTAGTAGATTGATGAACTATTCAAGCTACTAAATATTACACTTCAATCTTTACCCACTTTTTTATCTATGCACCACGCTTATATTAATGGTATTGGTAAGTTTCTCCCCGGTGAGCCAATTAGTAACGATCGTATGGAAAATTACCTTGGTAAGATTAATGATCGTACTTCAAAGGTAAAACAACGGATACTGAAAAGTAATGGTATTCAACAACGGTACTATGCGATCGATGAACAACAGAATACTAAATATCTTAATAGTCAAATGGCAGCTTTGGCAGTTCGTGATGTGTTGACTCAAACTAACTTTGATCCAGCGACTACTGATCTCTTGGCTTGTGCTACTAGTTGGGGAGATTTATTATTACCTGGATTTGCTAGTATGGTACACGGGGAATTGCCAGAATTACCACCCTTAGAAACTAGTTCTAATTATGGGGTTTGTTGCGCGGGAGTTACGGCTTTGAATTATGCAGTTGCTCAGGTGGAAATAGGGAAAAGAAGAAATGCGATCGCTGTTGCTTCAGAGTTTGCTTCTCGCCTGTTCAAAAGTAGTAAATTTGAGGTGGAAACTAATATCAAAGCTGGCAAACAATTATCCTTTGATACGGAATTTCTGCGCTGGATGCTCTCGGATGGGGCTGGGGCTTTTTTGGTACAAAACCATCCTAATAGCCAAGGAATTAGCCTCAAAATAGAATGGATTGAGTTAGTTTCCCATGCCAATGCCTATCCAGTGTGTATGTATGCAGGAACTACCGAGAAGAAGGCAGAGAAAAGCTGGTTAGATTATCCAGATTATATTACTGCCGCTGAATCAGGAGCGATGAATCTACGGCAAAATATTCGACTGTTGGATAATGTGATTAAATTAGGGGTAGAAGGCTGGTTGAAATTAGTCGATATAGGTAGAGTTAAACCTGAAGAAATTGATTGGTTACTCTGTCATTATTCTTCCCACTTTTTTCGAGGACAAATTGTTGAGCTACTAACTAAAGCTGACTGTATGATTCCTGAGGAGAAATGGTTTACTAATCTCTATACTAGGGGTAATACAGGTTGTGCTTCTATTTATTTAATGCTGGAAGAAATTTTTAACTCTGGCAAACTCCAACCCGGACAAAAAATCTTTTGCTTTGTCCCTGAAAGTGGTAGATTCACCACGGCCTATATGATGTTAACTGTAGTTGGTAATTTATCCATGCAATCCTCACAAATTCCCTTATCTCAATCTACATTAAACCAAGCTAATCTCAATTCTCAAGCAGATCAAAATAGTTCCTTATCTACAGATCATGTAGTAACTAATATTTTAAATAATTCATCTACTACTACCTCTGCTGATCTGCTGCGAAGACTAGCTCTAGTCTGGTTAGAATTTGAGCGTAAACTCCAAAATGTACCAATTATTTATCGATTAAATCGCCAAGAATTTACCCTAGGAGATTATCAATCTTTGTTAAAAAATCTTCGTCCTCAAGTAGTAGAAGGTGCAAGATGGATTGCTCGTGCTGCCTCAAATATGATTGATTTTCGGTTGCGATCAACTTTTATTGGCCATGCCCAAGATGAACATCGAGATTATCAAATGCTAGAGCGTAATTATGTAGCAGTGGGCGGCAATTTAGAAGATATAGTCAATGCAGAAAAAAATATTGGTTCCGAGGCTCTCTCGGCATTTATTTTCCATCAAGCATCAAAAGAAAATCCAGTAGATTTAGTCGGCAGCATGTTTATTATTGAAGGCTTGGGAAATAATTTGGCAGCAAAATGGGCAGAGCAGATTAAATCTTGTCTGGGCTTAACTACTGAGCAAGTATCTTTTATGGCGTATCATGGGGCGAATGATGAGGCGCATATTGGTAAATTAAATGCTATTCTCAATGCAGAATGGATGACCCCAGCCATAGCTGATCGCATTGTCCGTACTGCCCAAGTAACTGCTCGTTTATATCTAATGCAACTGGAGGAAATTAAATAGTGGCTAGTAATTCTAAAAATTCCCATAAAGCTACTGATAGTTCTACTCCTGAGTTTCTGAATAAACCCCAATATCTACATCAAATTCAACCGCGCGATCGGGCAAATCCAACTATTTGGGATACCTTGTATCTTGATAAAGCAATTCCAGTAGACCCGTTATCCAAAACCTATATGATTCGGGATTTATTCAGAAACTCAGGAGT
>JANMHD010000476.1:0-9376 GCA_031374985.1 Coleofasciculaceae cyanobacterium OTE_70_metabat_329
ATAATAGGCAGTGTTATTGCTGGAGTAGGAGGAACCCTTGCAGGGCGAACTATAGTAGCTAGTCTTCTCAAGATGATTCCCGTTGCTGGCTCTATAGCTGGCGGTACTATTGCAGGAGCAACGGCAGCAGTGCTTACTACAACAATTGGTGAAGCATATATTAGAGTACTCGTTATGTTGTTTACCCAGAATAATGGCGAACAGCCTAAGCCGGAAGAAGTTGCTGATGCTTTCAAGAAAGAGTGTTCACAGCTTGCTATTAGAAGAAATTAGTGACAGATGACTACAATCTTTGCCTATGATGCCTGTACAAACAAAAACTCAATTAGTAGCTCTCCTCCAAGAATATCAACAAGAACTACACCATTTTGGAGTTAGTCGCTGTGGTATTTTTGGCTCCTTTGTCCGTGATAAAGATATCCACGATCGCAGTGATGTTGATATCTTAGTTACCTTTGAACCAGAACAAAAAACCTTTGATGACTTTATCCATTTATCTTATTTTCTAGAAGACCTATTTGGCAGAGCCGTTGATCTTGTCACTGTTGAATCCCTAAGTCCTTACATTGGTTCGCATATTTTGAATGAGGTGGAATATGTCTCGATCGGCTCGTGAGTATTTACAACACATTCTTGAGGAAACAACCTACATAAAAATATTCATACTTGCTTAAAAATATCCAGTTTCATTTAAATCCTGCCGTCCTTTCTGAATCCAAGCTACAGGATCGATCGCAATAGAAACTTGACCTTAATTAGTAGAGCTAATTCTAAACTGCAAACCGCTCTGTAATGTTTTCAGAACTGTGGACATATCATGCTTGAGAATTGCCTCAACATTTAACCATAAACCTATAAATTCTTGACTACAAATAATTCCAGTTGCATCGGGTTCCAAGATTCTATATTTACCATTTTCCAGAACGAACCAATCAATTTCTCGATCGATCGTCCGCCAGACTAGATATTCTTTGACTCCATTGCGTTCGTAGGCATTTTTCTTGCTGTGGAGGTCATAGGAAACCGTACTAGCCGCAATTTCCGCAATAAATTCCGGCGCACCTGTAATATAACCATCAGTATCAATTTGGGCATTGCCACCGCTCCGAAATAACACCGCATCGGGCTGGGGTTCGTTCTGTTCATCAAGGCGTACTGTAGGTTCAATACCAACTTCTAGTCCAGCTATTGCTGCTTGATAAGCAACTAACCAGCCGATGATTTGACTGTGAGGTTTACCATGTTGAGTAAAGCGGAGGGGTGATGCCACGTGTACAATTCCTTCGATTAGTTCGGCTTTTTTAATATCTGAGGCACTATAACGACGTTCAAATTCATCTCGATCAAGGCGATCGCCATTTTCAAGGATAGTTAATGGTGATAGAGCGTGAATCATAACAAAACAAATTTTCTTTTTAATTATTAATTATAACTACGAGTCAATTTTGGATGGATAAAACTACTTTGATCTTTTCTCGAAACACCCGAATAGCAGCTCGCTGCCCGATCGCTTTACTTTGCTCAATTAATTGGGGAATCTCCGCCACTGGCAAAATGGGAAAAGCTAAACTTGTTGCCGATCGCTGATAATTCCCTTCTACTAAAAGATAAATTTCTAGGGTTTGCTGCCGATAGCGCCACAACTCTGGAACTCCCAAGGCAGCATAGAGGGAGTTTGAGCAAGGTTAACCATAGGAACTTGAGCTTAATTAGTAATTCTATTCTAAGAGAATTAAGCTACTAAGAGTGCTTCTGGATGATGGCGGAGAACATCCATAACTTCCTCTTTATATTCTTGGAATTGATGGTTACGTTTGGTCTGAATAGAGCGATCGCTCCCCAGATTAATCGCTAGTTCTTGCTTCACAGTACCGGGATGGGAACTCAGGACATAGATACGCTGAGAAAGGAATACCGCCTCTTCCACATCATGGGTAATTAAAAGAATTGTAGTTTGGGTTCTTTGCCATACTTCCAAGAGGAATTGCTGCATAGTTTCCCGAATTTGCACATCCAACGCCCCAAAGGGTTCATCCATGAGAAGAATTTTTGGTTTAGATGCCAAAGCACGGGCGATCGCTACCCGTTGTTTCATTCCCCCTGATAACTCTTGGGGTAAGGCATGGGCAAACTTAGTCAGACCCACAACTTCTAGGTAGGAGCTGATGGCCTCTTGGCGCACTTTTTTGCTTGCTCCCTGTAACTTCAACCCAAACCCCACATTATCTGCCACCGTCATCCATGGATAGAGGCTGTAGCGTTGGAATACTAGACCGCGATCGGCACCGGGGCCAATTACTGGCACACCATCTACCAGCACTTGACCATGCGTAGGAGTTTCTAAGCCCGCCACAATTCTCAACAAAGTAGATTTTCCAGAACCCGATGCCCCCACAGCCGTGATAAATTCTCCTTCTTCAATATGCATATTAATATCTTGCAGAGCGACGATTTGCCCCCGATTAGTAGCAAATTCCTTGGACAGTTGCGAAATACTTAGGTGCATGGATTCTCCTTAGTTAATTAGTTCATTGATTAATTATGTGATTATTAAAATATTAGTTACTACTTCATAGACCATTTGCAGACAGTTCGTTGTAGCAACCGAAACAGTAGATCGATCGACAAGCCAATTAACCCAATCACAATTACCCCCGCAAAGATTTGATCGGTTTTGAGAAAGCGTTGAGCAACAGTAATTTTTCTGCCCAATCCCTCTGTAGCTGCTACTAGTTCTGAGACGATTACCAAATTCCAAGAGGCTGCCATATTCACCCGTGCCGCATCAATAATGTTGGGCAAAATAAACGGACTAATTACCTGAAGCAAGACCTGTAATCTTTTACCTCCTAAAGTATAGGTAGTCTCAATTAATTCCTTAGGTACAAACTTCACCGAATCCATAACCATTAGGGTATTAAAAAACAAAGTTCCAATAAAAATTAACAAAACCTTGGGTAATTCTCCAATCCCAAAATATAGAATCAACAAAGGAATAAAAGCCGAGGCTGGCATATATCGAACTAAACCAATTAAGGGTTCAAACATTGCTCGAATACTCGGAAAAGTTCCCATTAAAGTTCCTAAGGGAATAGAAATAGTTGCGGCCAAGAGAAACCCTGATCCAACTCGAAATAAACTAAATAAAATATCCTTGGCTAACTCTTCTTTTGTCCATAATTCTACTAAGGCTTGAAAAACTTGAGCGGGGGTGGGTAAAAATAATTTATCTACAACTCCGGCATTAGAGATAATCAGCCATAGAAGAAAGGGAAAAGCGATCGACAACACCGATAAAATCCGACTTAAAGGCCGGGGAATATCTTCAGCAATACGCCAGAATACTGAAGGAGCTAACATTCTAGAAGCAGGGGAATCTTTAGAAGTAAAGTTAGACATGGATATTAGAAAAATTTGGTGAATAGTTAACCAAAATTATGTAGAGGCGCAAGGCTGTGCGCCCTGATTTAGGAGATAATTTATAGTTAAGTTTTCTGTTTTTGGGCATAGGCTTTGATGAAGCGATCGTCAAATATTTTACTCAAATCTGGTTTTGTTTTCATCAACCCAGTTTCTAGCAAGAATTTACTAATTTCTTCAGCAGCATAGGTTAAAGAAGTCATGTCAGATCCGGTCGCAAAAGCCTTCAAATTATCTTGAATACTAAAGATAGTTGTCCCAGTGTTATATTCCTTATAGTCTGCTTCAGGAACTCCGGCTCTTTTTGCCATGACTTTAATAGATTCTGCCTGATTTTTTTGAATATAATCTAAAGTTGCAAACCATGTATTAACCAGAGCTTGGACTTCTTGAGGGCGATCGTTTACCATTTTTCGACTCACTACTAGATGGTCAGGAATTGCTCCCGGAAATTCCTTGGAAGTAAATAGGGTTTTACTCTTATCTCGTTTCAAAGCTTGAGTAGTGAAAGGGGCAAATACGCCCACTGCATCTACCTGTCCAGCCACAAAGGCTGCCGCAGCGGCTCCAGTTTCTAAGGGCTTAATTTGGACATCTTTATCAGTTAATCCAGCCTTTTTTAACCCTAGAAGTAATAAGAAATGATCTACAGTTCCCGCTTCAACAGCAATAGTTTTCCCCTTAAGATCGGCAACGGAATTAATCCCTTCCTTGACAATAATTTGGTCATTGCCAGTAGAGTTATCATTAACTAAGACGATTACCTGATCCGACCCGGCTGCTACAGAGCTAATGGTGTCATTCAAGGTTTGACTATTAGCATCTAATTGACCAGCTGCGAGGGAATTAATGGAATCTAGATAGCCATCAAACCATTTCAGATCAACCTTGACATTGTTAGTATCAAATAACTTTTGTTCCTGAGCTATCTGCCAAGGGAACCAGCCAGGCCAAGCACTAAAACCATGTCTTACAGGACTAGTTACTGGGGCATTAGGAGAGCTAGCAGTATTAGTGCTAGGAGGAGTTTGATTACAGCCTACAGCAATTACTAGGCTGAGACAAAATACAGTTATAAGAGAGAGAAATCGATTGGTTTTCATGGGATAATCTCCGATTTTTGTAGTTAGGATGAAATCTGTGAATTTGCTATTTAGTGTTAGTTTAGGATAAGAATTTGTAGGGTGGGCATTGCTCACATTTGGAGGAATTTACTATAAGAGCATAGAGAATGAAGATCAACTGTTTCTGTAGCTATCAATCTAAACCTAAATAGGTAAGCAAAATCCAAATAGGTGGGCATTGCCCACCCTACGAAAGTTTACTTTTTAGCTGTTGCTGCAACCATTGAAACCAAGTATTTAAGCCCTCTCCAGTTTTGGCAGAAACAGGAATAATTACAGCATGGGGATTCATTTGACGGATATTATTAATGATGCGATCGACATCAATATCTAGATAGGGAGCCAAATCCATTTTGGTAATCAAAACACAATCTGCTGCTTGAAACATGATGGGATATTTTAGGGGCTTATCTTCCCCTTCCGTAGTACTTAATAGGGCAACTTTAGCGTGTTCTCCCACTTCAAATTCTGCTGGACAAACTAGGTTTCCCACATTTTCTACCAGAACTAGATCAATATTTTGAGGTTGATAATCTCGTGCTAATTGATGAATACCTCCTGATACCATTTGGGAATCTAGATGACAGGAACGCCCGGTAGTAATAGCAATTACTGGCACACCATAGTTGCGTAATCTTTCGGCATCTAACTCAGTAGTCATATCCCCTTCAATGATGGCAATTTTTATCTGGTTACTTAGAGCAGCTAAGGTTTTTTCTAGCAATACAGTCTTGCCAGCTCCCGGACTGCTCATAACATTTAGACAGGTAATTCCCCACTGATCAAAATGGGCACGATTATGGTCGGCTCCTGCTTGGTTAGCATGGAGTAAATTCATTTCTAGGGCTGCGTCAAAAGTTTGGTGCATAGGATTAGTTTGTACTGGTTACTGGTGATAGATGTTGACACTCTAGGCGATCGATCTTTAGTTCCCGTCCCGATCGAATATCTTCCATAGGAGTATTGCAGATTGGACAAGCGTAACGGATACCAATTTCGGGGTGATATTCCTGTTGACAACTATGACAAAAAGCAATTAAGGGAGTTTCTTTAATGACTAGTTCTGCTCCTTCCAGAAAAGTATTTTTAGTCTGAGATTGAAAGGTAAATTGTAAACTAGCTGGTTCTACACAGGTAAACTTACCTACGACTAAATGCACCTTCTGAATCTGGGGTTGCTCTGGTTGGGATGAATACCAATCTTTGACTGTCATAATTAATGCCTTAGTCATATCGGTTTCATGCATACTTTCTCCTTTCTTTATTGAGATTTTTGTTGGAATGTGATTAGCGATCGGATTCAAATCATTTTCAAACTATTTTCAATCCATTTTCAACCTACAGGATTAATTCCAGTTATCAACTGGGTCTGGTTGACCTTCGGTGTGAATATAACTAGGCTTGGTTTTCCGAGGTAACTGTCCAGATAAAACTAGGTGTGCCATAGCATCACAAATTACTCTGGTAGCTAATAAAGATGTCATATCACTAACATCATAGGGAGGAGAAACTTCTACTACTTCTAAGCCACAAACCGGAGCTTTTTGGATGATTTTACCTAATAGATAAAGTGCTTCTCTAGGCATCAATCCACCGGGTTCCGGCCAACCAGTACCGGGGACAAATCCCGCATCTATACAATCAATATCGAAACTGATATAAACACAATCTGTGCCATCTAAAGCTCGCTCTAGGGCAAAATCTACGGCAGCATCTAAACCCCTTTCCATAATGTCTGTCACGGTCAAGATATTAGTAGCTCGCTCTCGACAAACTTTTACTCCTTGGCGAGGAACTTGCCAACCCCCAATGCCTAGTTGAACTAAGTTTTTAGCAGGGGCATTTTTGATGTTAGTAGCATGGAACCAAGGGCAGGTGTGCATTCTTTCATCGAGGTCAGTCTCTTGGGTATCCACATGGCGATCGAAGTGAATAATCCCCATTTTTTTATCCCCTAAATGACGACAGATACCCCGCACTGTGGGGAACCCAATAGAATGATCTCCACCGAGAGTAATAGGAAATGCTCCAGAGCTAAAAACGTGGGCGATCGCCTTAGAAATTTGATCAAAAGATTTCTCATTATTCGCCGGAATTGTAAACACATCCCCCACATCACAAAGAGTAATTTGTTCCCGTAAATCTACTCCTAATTCAAAGTTATAAGGAGTGTACAAAGCCGAGATGCGGCGGATTCCTTGAGGTCCAAACCTAGTACCGGGGCGATAGGTTGTCCCAGAATCGTGGGGAACTCCCATAATTGCCACATCGTATTCCCCCACTTTCCGCACATCCTCCACGTAGGGCGCTTTCATAAAGGTGTTAATCCCAGCATAGTGAGGTAATTCTCCCCTAGAGAAAGTCGGGATAGTGCGATCGCGAATACTTGATGCCGCTTCTAGCCCGTATTCCAAACCCTTGGATACTTCCTGTTGCCAACCTGTCAAGGGTAATTGTGCCTCTAGCTCCAAGGCTCGGCTGGCTTCGGTACTAGAATTATTCAGATCATTACTAGGCTGAGAAGATGCAGATTGTTCACTCATAAAATTTGCTGTTAGTTTGAATTAATTAAAATGATTACTTGAGTTGATTATTCAAATTAATTAGCTAATGAATTGATTAACTAAGTTAATGTCTAGAGATATAAAAACTAATGCAAAAAACCCAGGAGATAACAGTAGAAGTTAATCTATTTGTTACGTCTCCCGGGCTTTTATCCCGCCGTGTTACCTATAATTGAATCTTTTCAACTAGTGGCTTGCTTCTCTCGGTGCAGACATCTTGATTTATGTCAAAAATTATTTGCTTAGAATATTTTAGGCAAAGATTAGACCGGAACCCTAGATGCAATTTTTATTTAGTTTTTCTTAGCTCAGATAATAGTTGGTTAAAAGACAAGTAACTGTATTCAAGGCTACGTAAATCTCTAATTTACTTGAGCAGTTTAGTATTACCTTTTTAGGGCTGAGGAATAAAAAGTTATTTCAGCTTACGGTTGCTCGAAATCGTGATGTTCCCGCAGCAGCTACGGAAACTAAGACGATCGCTACCATAGACCGTAAGGTTAAAGTCTCTCCTAATACAACTAATCCAGCGATCGCTGCACACATCGGCTCTAGACTCATCAAGATGCCAAAGACATTAATCGGTAGATATCTCAACGCCACCATTTCTAGGGAATAGGGAATGATGGATGACAAAATTGCCACTGCAAAGCCGATCGCCAGTAACCTGGGCTGCCACAAGGCATTGCCTGCTGACATAATACCTACTGGCGCAAGTATCACGGCTCCTACTACCATGGCCCAACACAACCCCTCAATTCCGGGTACAGATTTTCCTACTTTGGCAGATAGCAGTATATACATTGCCCAAAAACAAGCGGCGATGAGTGCCAGCACAACACCCGAAGGATCCAAGGTTTGCCCTCCTATAGGTGTTAGCAACAACAATCCTAGAAAGGCTAGAAGAACCCACAATAGATCCAGCCATCTTTTTGATTTTATAGTTGCTAAACCTAGGGGTCCAATAAATTCTAGGGTTACAGCAATGCTGATGGGGATACGCTCGATCGCTGCATAGAAAGAAAGATTCATCAATGCCATAATTACACCAAAGCTAATTAGTAGTTTGACATTTTGTTGGGTTTTATCTGTCCATTTTGGACGGCAAAGAGCAAACAAGCTAATAGCACCAAATCCTACTCGGAGGAATACCATCCCCGCAGATCCAACTTCTGGAAATAATGATTTGGAAAAGGCTGCTCCTATTTGAATTGAGATAATAGAGAGAATTACCAAAAGGGTAGGATGAGAGGAAGCATAGGTAGAAATAGGATTTATAATTTTCATGATTTGGGATAATGAGAATATTTATATTTGGATTTTCTCAGCTTCCAAAATCTGATGATAGATATTTGAATGATAGAAAATGATTTTTGGTAAGGTGAATACAGAAATTAGACTGCGATCGGCACTATGGTTAATGAACTAAGTCGAAGTATTGACAAATTATAAATCAAATTGGTAATGACCATCTCTCTAATGCCATATCAACAAAATGATCTAAGCTCTTATAAACAGAATGAATATCTACATCCCATAAAAATATCTTTTTTGCCTTCTGTTCTTCAAAATCAATAACTATGTTAATCAACTCTATTTCTTTAGGAGTTATTATAGTAAACAAGTTTGACTCACGAATCCTTTTAGCCACTGATTTTGATATTTTAATATATTTCTCTATGTCTGCTGCACTTGCATTTAAACCCACAATAATATCTTTCTCGCTTTCTTCAGCACTAGAAAATACTAAGGATCGGTTATTAAGACCTGTATAATATTTAGCTCCATCACGCCTTTTACTATCCATATAATAAGCTCTAAATCTTCTACCATAGCCACGACTATCATCACGTTTACCATGCAGCTTGATTAGCAAATTCTCTACTACTCTTTCATGGGCATTAATATTTATGCCAACACCAGAGTTAGCATATCCTTCTACTAATGCTTTACCATTCCAATCTGTCCATAGCCTGTGCCGACTGATTTTCTCTCCAGCGTTACTTTTTAAAGGGAGCCATAAAAATATTAATATTTTGCCCTTATCAATATAAAATTCGGCACAAAACTTACTGATTTTAGCATTGCCATTACCATATTTGATACTGCCAGCTGCAGCAACTTCCTGCACTCTCTTATTAAAAGTGAGGATTTTTTCTCTAATCCGTAAAATTTCTTGTTGTTGCTCTGGTGGGCATTTAGCTAAAATTCTTGATAAAGTAACAGGGAGAGCAGGAAGATTTTCATTCTTTGCTTTTAGTTCGTAAG
>JANMHD010000492.1:0-1989 GCA_031374985.1 Coleofasciculaceae cyanobacterium OTE_70_metabat_329
TGCTAAATCCTGATCATGCCAAAACTTTTATTGCCGATCTCCTCTCTGGAGCCACCGTCAAACTATTGGGGCAGGCAACTTGGCTAGAAAATAGTAACTTACCTTTTTCTCTGGAAGGAAACCTGACAATTCAAATTATTCCTAATCCTGAAAATATCGAGAAATCCCAGCTATCGGTTGCACCAGTAATAGAATCCTTGCCCCTCAGCCCCGATTGTCTGGTGTATGAATTTACCCCCCCAGAGCAGAAAAATACTGGGGGAACTACTGGAAGATTAGCGATCGTGGGGATTGGCCCGGGGGCGATGGCTTGGATGTCTCCCGAAGTTCGGGCTTTATTGCAGTCTGCTACGGATTGGGTGGGCTACAAAACCTATCTAGATTTAGTGAAGTCCCTCTGGCAGCCGGGAATTACCCGCCATGAATCTGATAATCGTGTGGAACTAGATCGAGCTACTGCCGCCCTAAATTTAGCCGGGCAGGGGCGATCGGTGGTGGTAGTTTCCTCTGGGGATGCGGGGATTTATGCTATGGCAGCAGCAGTTTTTGAAGTATTGGACAAGTCCCCCCAGCCAGAATGGGCAGCGATCGATATCCAAGTAGCTCCGGGAATTTCTGCCATGCAAGCTGCTGCTGCTATGGTAGGCGCACCCTTGGGGCATGATTTCTGTGTTATTTCCCTGTCAGATATACTGAAGCCTTGGGAGGTGATTATGAAACGCCTAGAAGCTGTAGCCCAAGCAGATTTGGCAATTGCTATCTATAACCCTGTTTCTCAGCAGCGCACATGGCAATTAGCCCAAGCTAAGGAAATTCTTTTGCAATGGCGATCGTCTGACACTCCTGTAGTGTTGGCTCGAAATTTGGGTCGATCGGGACAAACTGTCCTAGTTAAACCTTTAGGGGAAGTAGCGATCGATGATGCTGATATGCGGACGGTGATTTTAATTGGTTCCAGCAAAACCCGCACTATTCAGCAAGGAGAGAAATCATGGGTTTATACGCCCCGCCATTATTAAATAGCAATTTGCATTCAGGTAAGTAGGAAATAAGTAGGAAATAAGTAGGAAAAAACCCTCTTTTCTTGTATGCCCGTTTCTGGTATGCCCGGAGGGCTTTAGGGCTTTAAGCTCCGCACTAACGTGCCGCTATGCTAGAGCAAAGGGAGACTTAAATATCAAGATTTTAGCTTGCTAGATTACAATCTGCTGAAACAGTGAACAGTAAAGACTCTCTTAAAATAATGGGAAAACGATTACTAATTTTAGGCGGGACGGGGGAAGCGGCAGAATTGGCTAGTACAATCAAGGCAACCCGTGAATTAGCAGAATTAGAAGTGATAGTTTCTCTAGCTGGTAGGACTCAACAACCGAGGCAAGATAGTCAGAGAATTGGGGGATTTGGTGGTGTAGAGGGTTTAATTAATTACCTCCAAACTAATTTAGTAAATCTATTGATTGATGCTACCCATCCCTTTGCTGCCCAAATTTCCCATCATGGTCACCTAGCTGCCACTACCGTGAAAATTCCCCATCTAATGTTAATTCGCCCAGAGTGGGCAAAAATAGCAGGGGATAATTGGATTGAAGTAATGAGTAATGCGATGGCAGCGGAGATTTTGCTAGATTTAGGCAAACATAATTTAGTTCAGCGGATTTTCCTCACCATTGGTAGACAAGAACTAACTACCTATGCTCATCTCCAAAATCAATGGTTTTTGCTACGGATGATTGATCCCCCTTTAGAAAATACCCCTGTGCCTCCCGGTGAAATCTTGTTAGAAAGAGGGCCTTTTTCTCTAGCGGACGAACGATCGCTCCTCCACAAATATCACATTCAAGCAATTGTCAGTAAAAACAGTGGTGGTGATGCCACCTATAGCAAAGTTATAGCGGCACGGGAATTGGGGCTACCCGTAGTGATGGTACAACGCCCTCCCCTGCCAGAAGGAGAAAAAGTGCCGGATATTGCTGGGGCGATCGCTTGGCT
>JANMHD010000514.1:0-2355 GCA_031374985.1 Coleofasciculaceae cyanobacterium OTE_70_metabat_329
TCCCGATCGAGGCATCTTCAAAAGCATGGCGAAATTGTTCTTCACTAGTGCGTAAAGCTGCTTCAATTTGTTGGCGATCGTATTCAGCCCGCCGGTGATGGGTATTGTCGCGATTAATCACGGAAGCTCCGATAATTCTGCCCGTTGTATCCTTGAGGGGGGCAATGGTACAAGAGATATAGATTAGCTGTCCATCTTTGCAGACCCGTCTGGTTTCATAGTCTTCAATCAATTCTCCTCGGCGAATTGTTGCGCGGAGTTCCTGTTCTTCGGAGAGCAGATCCTCTGGAATGAGCAGGTTGATCGATCGACCAATAATTTCCTCCGCCTTGTACCCGAAAATTTTGGTGGCGGCATTATTCCAACTGAGAACATTTCCATCTAAGGACTTACTGATAATTGCCTCGCCAGAGTATTCCACAATTGCTGTGATCTGGGCTAAGGAGGCTTCTATTCGCTGCCGTAGGGTTATCTGATGGAGAAGTTGAGCGATCGCCCCCCCTAGGAGTAAGCAGAGGAATACTAAAACGGTTGGCTGCTGTACAGTTGAGGAATTACCAAGATATTCATCTATGGAGGATAGGTCAAATTGCCAACTAAGTAGCCCAATAATGCCGATTAAAATAAGGAGCAGCCCTAGAATTTGAGAAATAATTTCATTCATAAATATTTGGATATATAATATTTGTATAAACATTCCTAAATCAGTAATATTTGGATATATAGTGCTTGTATAAATATTCCTAAATCAGTTGTTGAGGCTAGGAAAATACTCTTAGATTAATGGAGTTTTAGCTTGTTTTTTGACTCTGGCCAAGGCTTGTTACCTAAGTGAAAATCAAAGAGTTTTACACCTACTGACAGACAATAAAATTTATGATTTGATTATATTATTTATTAGCTGATATTTATATCTTAGAAAGATCGAAAATCAAATATGACTAGTAATCCAGTTACCAACTATCAAGGCAATATTTTAATCGTTGACGATCTGCCCGACAACCTCCGTCTGCTTAGGGATACCTTGATGAAAGAGGGTTACAAGGTTCGGAGTGCTACGACCGGGGCAATGGCGATTAGAGTTGCCCAGTCTCCATCCATAGAATTAATTTTACTAGATATTAAATTACCTGATATAGATGGTTATGAAGTTTGTAAACAGTTAAAATCTAACGATCAAACCGCCCCTATTCCCATAATTTTTTTGAGCGCCCTTAATGAAACTGTCAATAAGGTGCAAGGGCTGGAGGTAGGAGGAGTAGATTACATTGCTAAGCCCTTTCAAGTCGAAGAAGTATTAGCACGAGTGGAAACTCATCTAACTATCCAACGTCTCCAAAAAAGCCTCCAAGAACAGAATTTATCTCTCATCAAAGAGATGGAGGAAAATCAACGTCTTAAAGATATCTACTTTGCTGAAAAAGAGTTGGCTCAGGTAACATTACAATCGATCGGGGATGCTGTTATTACTACCGATGCCCAAGGTAATATTAAATACTTTAATCCCGTTGCTAAGCGACTAACTGGCTGGCAAGATCAGGAATCTGAAGGAATTCCTATAGATACAATTTTTTCAATTATTAATGAAGTTACTAGAAAGCCAGTAGATAATCCGATAAATGAAGCTCTAAAAGAAGGAAAAATAGTAGATTTAGCTAACTCTACTATTCTCATTTCTTGTGATGGGACGGAATATCCTATTGAAGATTCAGCCGCACCAATTCGAGATCGTCAAGGGCAAATTATTGGGGCTGTTATGGTCTTTTCTGATGTAACTAAAACACGCTCTCTGGCTAATCAAGTCTCTTGGGAAGCCAGTCATGATGCCCTGACAGGTTTAACTAACCGTCGTGGATTTGAGCGGCAACTAATTGAGGCGATCGCTGCTCTTAAAAATAGTCAAGATAGTAATCAGCAACATGCTCTCTGCTATTTAGATTTAGACCAATTCAAAATTGTCAATGATACAGTTGGTCATCTGGCTGGTGATGAACTACTATGCCAAGTCTCTGCACTTCTCCAAAAGGGAGTTCGGGCTAATGATCTGCTAGCTCGCTTGGGGGGTGATGAGTTTGGTCTTTTACTCACTCAATGTCCCCTTTCTCAAGCAGTACAAATTGCCGAAAATCTCAAAGATATATTACATCAGTTTCGGTTTGTTTGGGATAATAAAATCTTTATGATTGGGGTTAGTATTGGCGTTGTTGCTATCGACAAAAGCAGTAGAGATATGATGGAGATACTGGGAGCAGCTGATGCAGCTTGTTATGCCGCTAAAGCTAGAGGTCGCAACTCTGTTCATGTTTATCGTCAAGATGATGATGAACTAAGGAAACAGCGTAATGAGAGACAGGT
>JANMHD010000418.1:0-4017 GCA_031374985.1 Coleofasciculaceae cyanobacterium OTE_70_metabat_329
ATCATGCTGGTAGATTTGGGCAGGAATGATCTAGGGCGAGTCTGCCGGGGGGGAACGGTGCGAGTGGATGAACTTATGCTGATTGAGCGCTATTCCCATGTAATGCACATTGTCAGTAATGTGGTGGGGGAATTAGGTAAAAGTGCGTGGGATTTGCTGAAAGCTTGTTTCCCGGCAGGAACTGTGAGTGGAGCACCGAAGATTCGGGCGATGGAGATTATCCATGAACTGGAACTAGACCGAAGAGGCGTTTATTCTGGGGTCTATGGTTTGTATGACTTTGAGGGGCAATTAAATACAGCGATCGCTATTCGGACTATGGTTGTCCGTCCCTTAAATGAGGGCATAGATAATAACATTCATCAAGTTATAGTCCAAGCAGGAGCAGGCTTAGTAGCAGATTCTGACCCCGTTACGGAATACCAAGAAACCCTGAACAAAGCTAAGGGATTATTAGAGGCGATTAATAATTTGTGAATACCTGAAACCCGGAGGATCGAACACGGTAGAAACGTGGCTAGAAATATTGCAGGTGAAATACTGACAATTGTTTAGAATATTTTAGAGTTAATAGTTTAACGGATGAGAGTAATTAGTCGTAAAGCATTGCGGAAATTTTGGGAGAAACATGCTGATGCCCAGCCTCCTCTTTTGCTTTGGTACGAACGGATTACTACTGATCAATTTACCTCATTGAACGAGCTACGGCAAATCTTACCCTCCGCAGATATTGTGGAGAATTTTACGGTTTTTAATATCAGTGGAAATCGTTATCGTCTCATCACCTATATTGATTACGAGTATAGAATGGTGTTTATTAGGTCAGTTCTGACCCATGCAGAATACAGCAAGGAGAGATGGAAAAATGACGAGTGGTTTAAAAATTCCTAGCCGTTATTACCTAGAACTTATTAATACATTTCCGCCCCGCCCGATCGACAACGAACTGGAATACGCAGCTACCCAAACCCAGATCAACAAAATTTTAGACAAGCCAGAGTTAAATTCTGACGATCGAGCCTATCTAAAAATTCTCGGTTTAACCATTTACGACTATGAAGAACAAACCGAATCTTTTTGAAGTAGAGGAATAAACTAGCTGACTATCCCCAAATCATTAAAACTATCCTTCCTCCTCTTATTGATCGCTGCAACCAATTGCCTAGGGCGATCAATAGGAAATTTACATAAATTCTGCTTTATTCGGCTACCAATGGTTGAAGTAATTCTAGGATTTGTTCAAACTGAAATTGTCGAGTTAGTTTGGTTAAAGATTGGACTAAATTAGTTTCTGTTGGGGGGATTATTTTAATAAGTTCTAGGACAAGATTTTGATCGGCTTCTAGGGCTGCATCGTGCAAATCATTAATCCAAGATTTTGGCATACAATCTAAGTCTTGGGCAGTCAAATTATTGGAGGATAAATTGGGGGCAGAAGAGACTTCTGAATTTGTATAGAGATAACTAATACCTAAATGCTTTTCTAGGGCATCAAAAATAATCTGTTCTCGAAAAGGCTTACGGATAAAATCATCACAGCCAGTAGAAAGAATTATAGTTTTTTCTTCTTCGAGAACACTGGCAGTTAGGGCAATTACGGCAGTGGCTTGTCCTTGGAGAGTAGCTTTAATATGGATTATAGCTTCATAACCATCCATAATAGGCATCCGCATATCCATCAAAATTAGGTGGGGGAACCATACTGCCCAGATGTCGATCGCTTCTTGACCATTACTTGCTTCCTTAAGTTCAACACTCAGGGGTTCTAAGAACTTCTTCAAAAGTTGGCGATTAACTAGTTTGTCATCAACAATTAATATTTTATAAATAGGTTGACCGGGAGCTAAACTAATTACTTGCCTAGAAGTATTGGTGTTAGGGTGAATATTTTCTGCTCCTAGAGATGACTGGATCTGAAACTCAAAAGTTGTACCTTTTCCTAGTTCGCTATTAACCCTAATATCCCCACCCATAAGTTGAATAAACTTGCGGCTAATTGCCAGACCTAACCCGGTTCCTTCCTGTATTTTTCTTCCTGCTTGGGCTTGGCTAAAGGCATCGAATATATAGGGTAATTCTTCT
Organism: Coleofasciculaceae cyanobacterium OTE_70_metabat_329; assembly: GCA_031374985.1. Lineage (GTDB taxonomy): Bacteria > Cyanobacteriota > Cyanobacteriia > Cyanobacteriales > JAAUUE01 > JAAUUE01. The sequence goes on from JANMHD010000418.1 coordinate 2,083, forward strand.
AGAGCTATCCCCACGCCAGTGTCTTGAATCCTAAAGTTGAGAATTAAAGAGTTGAGCAGAGTTGAGTTATTTTTTGGTAGGGAAGGAGTTACTTGAAGTTTAATGGTTCCAGTTGGGGTAAATTTTAAGGCATTACTGAGTAAATTAATCAACACTTGGCGGAGCTTAACTCCATCACTATAGATATGCCGGGGAATTAATTCTTTGTATTCAAAAATTAACTTTAAGCCTCCATTGGTAGCTTGCAGGCGAAACATATTTTCTAGGTCTTCTAGGAGGTGATACAGATCCACATTGTCTAGGTTGAGGGTAGTCTTACCAGCTTCAATTTTTGAAAGATCTAAAACTTGGTTAATTAAATTTAGTAGGTGTTCACCACTGCGATAAATAATATTAATATTGCTTATTTGTTCGGCAGAGATATTAGGGTTGCGGAGCATCACTTGGGAAAATCCGAGGATGGCATTGAGGGGCGATCGCAATTCATGACTCATGTTAGCTAAAAATCTACTTTTGGCCAGATTGGCTGCCTCTGCTGCTTCTTTTGCTGCCTGCATAGCTGCCTCTGCTTGCTTCCGAACATCAATGTTGCGAGCTACCCAAATAACTCCATTATTAGGTATTAAGGAGACACTGGCAGTAAACCAAGTCTGACGATCGCCAAGCTCAAGACTGTAGTCAAAATTTAGCATTTGCTGACTATCTCGTGCTTGCTGTACTATTTGCCACCACGTATCGTTAGTTTCTCCCGTGAAAAATTGTTTAATGGTTATATCTAAAAGTTCACTAGCACCATCAAAACCACGAGGATTCGTGGGAGCTACTTCTATATTTCCTGCTTCATCAATCACCAACACAATATCCGTCATTGCCTCAAAGATTGCCCGGATTTTGGCTTCGGAGGTGCGGAGTTTTTCGGTTAGGAGTTGGCGGTCTTTAATTTCTGCTTGGAGTTGGGCATTAGTTACGGTGAGTTCTTGGGTACGATCGATAACTTTTTGTTCTAGGGAGGAATTTAAGCTTTTTAATACTTCATGCTGCACTGCCAATTGTTTATTCTGGTTATAACTACGCAAAGCCTCTGTCACAGTTAGACATAAATCTACGCCATCCCAAGGTTTTGTAATGTAGCGATAAAGATTAGCCTGATTAACTGCATTGGCTACGGTTTCTACACTCGATTGTCCTGTAAGTAATATTTTAATAGTTGCCGTAGATTGGGCATGAATTTGAATTAATAATTCATCACCTTTTAAGCCCGGCATAATTTGATCGGAAATAATTAGGGGTATTTCTATTTGCTCTTGTTGTAATTCTTGAAAAAGGTCGATCGCTTCTTCACCGCTTTCTGCTATTTCAATCAGATATTCATTACCTAGATGCTGTTTAAGTTTGTAGTACAGACTATCTAAAACCATCCTTTCATCATCAACACATAAAATAACTTGCTTAGACATACTTCAACCATAAATTGTTACTGAGGAGGTCTATTATCTATCAGGGGTTGAATAATTTTTATAATTGTCTCTGATTGAAACTCATCCGTAAGTTTCTCTAGAGATTTAGTAAAAGATGAGGCAGTTGAGGGAATTTCTTTAATTAGTTGCCCTAGGAGATCAAAATCCCCCACCATACAAGCATTATATAATTCTTGCAGCCATTTTGGGGGCATAAATGCAAAATCTTCGGTAGTTAAAACCTTCTCTATATCTAGGTTTACTGATGGTTTCTCGGCATAGATATAGCGCACCTCTAAATATTTGCTCAAGGCATCAAAAATGGTTTGTTCATCAAAGGGTTTAGTATACAAATCATCACAACCAGCATTCAGAACTATATTTCTATCATCTTGGCAGACATTAGCAGTGAGGGCAAGGATGATGGTATTGCCGCCTTGGGCTTTGATATATTTTGTGGCCGTATAACCATCCATGA